>JABDJQ010000271.1 GCA_013002425.1 Gemmatimonadota bacterium | reverse complement strand
GTAGTCGGTCCCAAGGGTTTGGCTGTTCGCCAATTAAAGCGGTACGCGAGCTGGGTTTAGAACGTCGTGAGACAGTTCGGTCCCTATCCGTCGTGGGCGCAGGACATTTGAGGAGATCTGACCTCAGTACGAGAGGACCAGGTTGGACGAACCACTAGTGCACCTGTTGTCGCGCCAGCGGCATCGCAGGGTAGCTATGTTCGGACTGGATAACCGCTGAAAGCATCTAAGCGGGAAGCCAACTCCAAGATTAGATGTCCCGTTCGTAAGAACCTAAAGGCCCCTTGAAGACTACAAGGTTGATAGGCCAGAGGTGTAAGCATGGCAACATGTTCAGCCGACTGGTACTAATAGGCCGTGAGGCTTGATTCTTAAACTTAGCATCTTATCGAATCCTGGAAATCGCATTCCCTGAGACATAAATCACTATTTGAAGGTATATCTGGAATTTTTCCGGTGACCTTGGCGGAGGGGCCACACCCGTTCCCATTCCGAACACGGTAGTTAAGACCTCCAGCGCCGATGGTACTGCTTGGGCGACCTTGTGGAAGAGTAGGACGTTGCCGGAAATTATTTGAAGAGGGGATGACTCGCAAGGGTCGTCCCCTTTTTGCGTTTGGGAAGTTGGCGAGAAGTCGGTGCAGGACGTGTTTTCGATGGAAAGGCATCACTCTTTGTTCAAAATGCTCCCCTGTGAAATAATGACGATCCATGGATAACCGCAATTTCATCGGGCGCCTGCCCTACGCTCGCGCCCGCACTCAAAGGAGACCCACCTTGCAGCTTCTTCCACGATTTCCGTTTCGCTCGATGAAGCGCTTCCCGATCGCCGTTCTGCTCGGAACCGCACTCGCATTCTCCTGCGGCGGCGGCTCCGACGACCCCGCCGGCCCCGGCGACGGAAACGGCGACGGAAACGGCAATGGTGGCAGCAACGTGATCGGCGCCACAGTCGGCGGCGAGTCGTTCGGCGCGAGTTCCACTCTGTCGAGCGCCTCGTATGTCCAGGCCGGCCTCTACGTGATCTCGGGCGCGAGCGTCTCGAAAAGGTCGGGTGTGATCTCCTTTTCGATGATGAACATCCCCGGGCCGGGCACCTATCCGCTGGGAACCGGTGCAAGCGTTTCGGGAGGAACGGTCGTTTATGCTGACGGTGGTGACGCCTGGGGGACGCCTCTTTCCGGACGGGCGGGGACGATTACGTTCAGCACGCTCACGGCGGACCGCATCGCGGGCACGTTCGACTTCGTCGGGGAGGCGATTGCGGGCGACGCTACGGGAGATCTGGTCGTCTCCGACGGCTCGTTCGACCTGCCGCTCGATCCGGGGGGACCGGTCGGCGGAGTTCCGGAACGCAATCGCAATGTGGTGACCTTGACGATCGACGGCGAGCCGTATGCCGCATCCACGGTCGGGAGCGCGGGCGCTCCCCCCGGCATCTTCTCGGTTTCGTCTTCGAGCACGGAGTTTACGATGACGCTTTCGACCAACGGCATCAGTGGCCCGGGGACATTCGACCTTGCGACGCAACCGGGCCCCGTCTCGATCTCCATCAGCGACCCGCGTCTGGAAGATACGATCTCGTGGGGCGCTTTGAACGGGGGCGCGACCGGGTCGATCGTCGTGACTTCGCTCACGGAGAAACGTATCCAGGGAACGATCTCCGCGACGCTTCCGGTGACGTTCGGGCCGGGAACGGATCCGATCACGATCACGGACGGTTTCTTCGACATCGGTTACGCGAACTGACCTCGCGAACGGGACTTCGCGGACCGGCGCTGCGATCGGGCGGATGAGGAGCACAGGAGTCACTCAGCTTGAAGGTACTGTACGAAGACAATCATCTGCTCGTCGTTTCGAAGCCCGCGGGCCAGATCGTGCAGGGCGACAAGACGGGGCGCCGTTCGCTCGTCGACGAGGCGAAGAACTGGCTGAAGCAGAAGTACGGGAAGCCGGGCAACGTTTATCTGGGTCTCGTACACAGGATCGACCGGCTCTCGTCCGGCGTGGTCGTGCTCGCGAAGACATCGAAGGCGGGCTCGCGGCTGAGTGAAGAATTCCGGAAGCGCGGGCCCGCCAAAGTTTACTGGGCGCAGGTCGAGGGGAAGTTACCGGAAGAAGCGGCGTGGGTCGACATGCTGAAACGCACGGATTACGCGTCGCGTGTCGTCGAAGCGCCGGATGGAAAGGAGGCGCGGCTCCGCTTTCGACGCCTGGCTTACAGCGCCGGGGTGAGCCTTGCGGAGATCACGCTCGAGACGGGGCGTCATCATCAGATCCGGGTGCAGTTCGCGTATCGCGGCCACCATATACTCGGTGACCGCCGGTACGGGTCGATGATCCCGTTCGCGCCGGACGCGATCGCCCTCCACGCCCGCTCGATCACGCTGCGCCACCCGACGAAGGGCGAGGAAATGACGTTTACGAGTGAGCCGCCTCCGGAATGGAACACGGTCGGCGCGCCTCCGGCCGGAGGGCAGTCGAACCGGCGGATGGGACAATCCGGCGGGAAGGCTCGATCCCCGGACAAGGGCAGAAGCAAGGGCAGAGGCAAAGTGTAACCCCCCGTTCCCGGCCGGGCCGCCCGTTCTCGCCCCCCGGCTTGCATCACTCCGCCATTCATGTAAGGCTCCCACCATCTCGACCAGGCGATGGAACGAGGTCCCGGCGGGAGCCGAGGATCCGAAGAAAGGTGTTCATGACAGAATTCTTGCGGAGGGGACGCGTCGTTCGTGTCTCGCTCATTACAACATCGGCCGCCTCGGCTCTTTTCGCGTCTCTCGCGCTCTCTGCCGATGCCCTGGCCGCCGGTGGCGCCCCTCAGAACCTGCCGGCGCGCGCCGCAACCGAAACGGACGTCTACCTTCTCGTCACGTTTGTCGTGCTTGCTCTGCTGTTCAGTTTTCTGTGTTCGATTGCGGAAGCGGCGCTGCTCAGTATCACGCCGTCCTTTGTTGCCGGCCTGCAGGAGCAGGCCCCCGAGCGCGCGGCGCTGATCAAACGCCTCAAGCACGATCAGGTCGATCGCTCGCTTGCCGCGATTCTCACTTTGAACACGATTGCGCACACCGTCGGCGCGATCGGGTCGGGCGCGAAGGCGACACTCGTATTCGGCAGTGCCTGGTTCGGACTCTTCTCGGCGATCATGACCCTCGCGATTCTGTTCCTGTCCGAGATCATTCCGAAGACCCTGGGAGCCGTTCACTGGCGGCGGCTCGCATACCCGACGGCCCTGTTCGTGAAGGGCCTGATCACTGTGCTCTATCCGTTGATCTGGATTTCCGAACGGCTGACCCGTGCCGTCTCAGGAGGCAAGAGCGCGCATGTCTTCAATCGCGAGGAGTTTCTCGCGATGAGCGAAGTGGGACAGCGCGCCGGCAAGATCGACGACCAGGAACTCTGGATCATGCGGCACCTGTTCCGTCTTCGATCGATGACGGCGGAAGACGTGATGACGCCGCGCACGGTGATCGTCGGCTTTCCCGAGGACGCGACGGTGGCCCATGGCGTAGAACTCGATCCGCCGTATTCGCGCCTCCCGATCTATCGCAACAGTTTCGACGAAGTGACAGGGTTCGTGCTGAAGGACGATTTCCTGCGCCTGCAGGCGGAGGGGAAGAGCGATACGCCGCTGCACGAACTGAAGCGTCCGGTGCTGCGGGTGCCGTGGTCCGTTACGCTTTCCGTGCTGCTGCAGCGCTTTCTCGATCAGGGCGAGCACATTGCCGTGGTGATCGACGAACACGGCGGGACAGACGGCATCGTGACGCTCGAAGACGTGCTCGAAACGCTGCTCGGCACCGAGATCATGGACGAGGCCGATACGGCCGCGGATCTGCGCGCCGTGGCCCGCGGCAAGTTCGTGAAGCGCGCGGAGGAACTCGGTTTCGACGTGCCGCCGCATCCCGACGAGGAAGAGACCGAGGTCGACCTGGAGAAAACGGAAGAGTGAACGTCCACCTCGTAGACGGCACGTTCGAACTCTTCCGCGCATTCTACGGCGGCGCCCCGAAGTCGACCGACAGGAACGGCGTCGAAACGGGAGGGACGCGCGCGTTCCTCCGTTCTATGTTCGCGCTGCTCGGGCAGGAGGACGTAACGCATATCGCCGTGGCGTTCGACAGCGAAGTGGAATCGTTCAGGAATGAAATGTTCGACGGTTACAAAGCGGGCGAAGGGATCGACCCGGAACTCTTCGCGCAGTTCCCGTTCGTCGAGGAAGCGGCGGAAGCGCTCGGCATGACCGTCTGGCGCATGACGGAGTTCGAGGCGGACGACGCGCTCGCGACCGCAGCCCTCAAGTTCGCGAAGGAACGCGAAGTGACGCGCGTCGTTCTCTGCTCGCCCGACAAAGATCTCGCGCAATGCATCAGCGGCGATCGCATCGTTTCCTTCAATCGCATTCAGAAAGCGCTGCTGAACGAAGACGGCGTGCGCAGGAAGTTCGGCGTCTCGCCGGCGTCGATGCCGGACTATCTCGCGCTCGTGGGCGATGCGGCCGACGGCATTCCGGGCATCCCGAAATGGGGGGCGAAGTCTTCGGGGCTCGTGCTTTCCGCGTACGGTTCGATCGACAGGATCCCGCCGGACCACGAGGCCTGGTCGGTCAAGGTGCGCGGGGCGGCGGGGCTCGCCGAGAGCCTGAACGAGCGTCGCGAGGAAGCCTCTCTCTATAAGGATCTGGCCACGCTTCGCACCGACGTCCCTCTCCCCGAATCCCTGGCCGATATCCGCTGGCGGGGGGCGCGGAGAGACCTTCTCGAGCCTCTCTGCGAGCGTCTGGGCGAGAACTCGCTCCCGGGCCGCATTCCCCTCTGGCGGGACGCGTAGCGCCACGCGGCGGCGCCGCGAATACGATCCTTGGCGGGCGGCGGCCGGTCTGCTAGTCTCGATTCCAGACGCGAAAACCGCGCAAACGGCCTCTCCCTGACAGGACGGAGAACCCCCGCACGAGGCGGTGGAATCCGGATCAGGCGAAGGGCGCCGCTTTCATTACTCGAACATGGCAAAGGTACCGTTTTGGAAATCAAGAACAACAGTGTGGTTTCGATCCACTACACGCTCAAGAACGAGAAGGGTGAGGTGCTGGATTCGTCGGAAGGCAATCAGCCTCTCAAGTACCTGCAGGGAAGCGGGCAGATCATCACCGGTCTCGAAAACACCCTGGCCGGCAAGACGGCCGGCGCGAAATTGAAAGTCGTCGTCGAGCCGGAAGACGGCTACGGCCCGCGTAACGACGAAGCCGTGCAGGAAGTGCCGAAAGCCGCATTCGAAGGGATCGAGAATCTCAAGGCCGGCATGCAGCTCGAAGCGCAGACCGATCACGGCCCGGTTCCGATCGTCGTGACGGATGTGGGCGAGGAAACGGTCACGGTCGACGGCAACCATCCCCTCGCGGGCGAGCGACTTCACTTCGACGTGCAGATCGAAGAAGTGCGCGCCGCGACGGAAGAAGAGATCGAGCACGGGCACGCTCACTAGTCGCGCCGCACGCGCTCTTCGCGTAAAACGCGCTCTTCGCGTAAAACGCGCTCTCTCCAGCCGATCCACGCCACGAGCCTCCGGGTAGTTTTCTACGCTGCCCGGAGGCAGCGAGGGCCAAGGTTCGGCTCCGATTCCATCCATGTACGAAATTGAATTGACGGAGGCCCTTCGAACCGTCTATATTTAAAGAAGACTAGTTGGTCCACATATATTAAATTCCTTGGAACCCGCAAGGAGGTTGATATCAAAGATCAGACTTCTGTCGTAGTCGGCATCCTGGTGACGATCGTCATCACGCTCACGACGGCCGCAGTCTCGCTCCGTGTGGCAGGCACCTACATGGAGGAGGTTCGCACCGTCCGGCAGATGGGGGCGCTCCTCGACGGCCCGGCCGCCGAGCCGTACACGGGAGAGGCCGATCCCGAAAAGGGATACGGCATATACGCCCAGAACTGCGCTTCGTGTCATCAGATCGACGGCGCGGGGAGCGTCGGCCTCGCCCCCAGCATTCGCAACCGCGATTTCCTCGCTCTCGCTTCCGATCGCTTTATCAAGTACACAATCAACAAGGGGCGGCGCGGCACGGCGATGGTTGCCCGCCCCGACCTGACGCACGAAGAACTGACCCACATCATCGGGTATCTCCGTTCCCTGGAGATCGATAATCCCGTGGACGTTTCCGTGGACTGGCGGCACAAGGTCACGGGTGATCCCGCTTCGGGCGAACCGCTGTTCGCCCGGTTCTGCGCTTCGTGTCACGGCGAGCATGGCGAAGGATATGTATCGGGCGGGTCGGGGCCGGGAATCGGCCTTCCGGGGTTCCTGGCCATCGCGAGCGACGACTACATCATGAAGACACTGCGGCACGGCCGCGCCGGTACGCCCATGAAGTCTTTCCTCGGCGCGCGCGGTCTCGCGAATCTGACCGAGCAGGACGGGGCGGATATCATCGCGCACCTGCGCAAGAATCCCCGAGAAGCACTCATGTACGCGGAGAACGCGCCGATCAAGGCGGCCCGGGCGCCCAACGCCGTCGACGGTGAGAAACTGTTCCGCGCCAACTGCTCGAGCTGTCATCAGCTCGGCGGAACCGGCATTCCCGGGCTCGCGCCGAGTATCCGGAACCGGGACTTTCTTGCGATCGCGGACGACAACTTCATCCGCGCCACCGTTGCGCAGGGGCGTCCCGGGACGGCGATGGTGCCGCGTTCCGACCTGACCGGCAGCGCCATGAATCACATCATCAAGTACCTGCGTTCACTCCCGGTCGCGAACCCGGTCGAACTGGCGCTGCAGCCCGACCGGAAGTGCGAAGGCGATCCCGCCAACGGTCGCGAGCTCTATTCCCATTTCTGCGCGTCGTGTCACGGGCCGAACGGCGAGGGCTATTCCGAAGGCGGTTCCGGCCCCGGGATCGGACTTCCCGGTTTTCTCAGCGTCGCGAGCGACGACTACATTTACCAGACCATCAAGCACGGCCGCATGGGAACGCCTATGAAACCGTTCATGGGCGCGCGTGGTCTTGCCAATCTTCACGAAGATGAAGTGAACGACATTATCGTATTTCTGAGAAGCATTCAGAAGGTCACGAGCTAGTCTGCGATCGGGCTCGCGCCCGGGTCAGGAAGGAACAAGGCATGAAGAGGCGATCCTTTCTCAAGTACACGGCCATCACGGCGGCCGCGGCGGCATCCTCCGTCGGCGCGTCCAAGGGGTGGGCGGTCCCCGACCCCCAGGACATCGAACTGGACTCCAAAGAGGCGAAGAGCGATCTGCTCGCGGCCTGTCCATACTGCGGCGTCGGTTGCGGCACGATCATTCAGACGAAACGCGGCAAGATCACGAACGTCATTCCGGACAAGGACCATCCGACGAACAAGGGGCTTCAGTGCATCAAAGGACTGACCTCGGCCGAAGCGATTTACGTCAATCGTCTTACGAAGCCGCTGATCAGGAAGGACATGTCCGATCCGCTCACCGGCCATGTTTCCGCGACGAAGGGCTCGTTCGATCCGAAGCATTTCCGCGAAGCGACCTGGGACGAAGCGGAAGAGCTCATCGCGGACAAGGTCGTGGAGATCATCAGGGAAGATGGCGGGAACGCGATCGGCCTGTACGGATCGGGGCAGCTTCCGGTCGAGGGGCAGTACCTCGAGAACATCTTCATGAAGGGCGTACTGGGTTCGAACACGATCGAGGCGAACGCGCGGATGTGCATGACTTCCGCCGTGACCGGCTACTTCAAATCGCTCGGCTCGGACACGCCGCCCACCTGCTACGACGACATCGAGCTTTCCGACATGATCACGTTCTGGGGGCACAACGCCCGCGGCTCGCATCCGATTCTCTACTGGCGCGTGGCCGATCACAAAGCGAGCAGGAACATTCCGACGCTCGTCGTCGATCCCCGCCGAACGGGTACGGTGCAGGGTCTCGAAGAGATCAACCCCGAGAACAGCACGCACTTCTCGACGATCAACGGCGACATTTCCATTCAGAACGCGATCGCTTACGCGATTCTCGAGAAGCATGACGATGCGGTCGCATGGGATTTTCTGAAGAAACACACAACCGGCTGGGAAACGTATGTCGAAGCGGTCAAGGCGC
>JABDJQ010000268.1 GCA_013002425.1 Gemmatimonadota bacterium | reverse complement strand
GTGGCAGGCTTTCTACTCGCGGTTCTGATCGCGTTCGTTTCGGGGCTTCCGGGCCTCTTTCTTGTCTTTCTTTTCGCTCTGCTCGGATCGGCGGCTTCCCGGATTCCCGGCGGAACGAATCACGAATCACGCTCGGCCGCGCACGCGTTCGCGAACCTCGGTGTTCCCGCGCTCTGCGCGTGCGGCTCGCTTTTCACGCAGATAGACGCTCCCTGGCGTTCGATGATCGCGGCCGCGCTCGCGTTCGGTTTGAGCGACACGCTCGCGACCGAGTTCGGAACGCGTTACGGCGGGGCGCCACGCAGCGTGGTCACGGGGAAGCGCGTGCCGGCGGGTACGAACGGGGGAGTGACGTTCACGGGATCGCTGGCGGGGATAGCCGGGGCGCTCTTTCTCGCGCTGGCGGCCCAGGGGGCCCGTCTCCTGCCGGATGAATCGTGGCCGTCCGTCGCGGCGGCAGGGATCGCGGGAAACCTGGTCGACTCGATTCTGGGCGCCACGATCGAAAGCCGGGGGCTGATCGGAAATCACGCCGTCAACTTCCTGGCGGCCCTGAGCGCGACCGGCATTCTGCTCCTTTTCCGTTGAACCGCCGGAAACGTATGATTCCCAACGTTTTGTATTGACACCCCTTGGCGAGTTGTGACAGCATTCGAAGGTACCCTGCGTCTGTTTGTGGAAGGAGGCTCCCATGACGAAGGCCGACCTGGTCGAGCAGATATCCAATAATACCGGGCTCACCAAAAAGGACACCGCCGAGGCGGTCGACGAGTTTCTCAACGCGATCAAGTTTGCTCTGCGCGACGGGAAGCACATCGAAATCCGCGGGTTCGGGACGTTCAAGGTGAAAGAGCGCAAAGCGCGCACGGCCCGGAATCCACGAACGGGCGAACCGGTTCCGCTTCCGTCGCGTATGGTCCCTGTCTTCAAGGTGTCGAAGGAACTGAAGACCCGCGTGAACGAGAAGCGGGGCGATTCCCACACGACATAACGGGCATGGCGCTCTTCATCGCTTTCGAGGGCCTGGACGGCGCGGGCACGACCACGCAGGCGCGGCTGCTCGCGGATCGTCTGGAGGAACGGGGCCTTACCGTTCATCTGACGAAGGAACCGTCCGAAGGTCCGGTGGGCAGTCTGATCTCGCTCGTTCTGAAGCGGCGTCTCGTTTCACCGCGCGTCGGGCGCCCCCTCGACCCGTTCCCGAGCGAGCTTCTCGCACTCCTCTTCGCGGCGGACCGCATCGATCACATGCAGGCCGAGATTCTGCCGAACCTGCAGACCGGCTCCGTCGTAATCACCGACCGTTACCTTCTCTCGTCTCTCGCTTATCAATCGCTCGGCTGCGACCTGGCCTGGCTGCGTGAGATCAATCGTGAAGCGATCACGCCCGATCTTACGGTTCTGCTCGACGTGCCGGCCCCTGTCTGCATGCGCAGAATCGAAAAAGAACGATGGCAGACGGAGCTGTTCGAGGGTGTGGAGAAGCTGTCGGTCGTGCGCAAGAACTACCTGCGGCTCG
>JABDJQ010000247.1 GCA_013002425.1 Gemmatimonadota bacterium | reverse complement strand
CCTCATCGACCCGCAGAACGCGGAGGTCGAATGCACGGCGGGGCTGCTCGCGCTGTTCGGGAACGATCCGGAAGGAGCGGCGCGGGCGCTCGAAGAGGCGCGCGCCATCGCGGACTACAACGACATGGCCGCGATTCTGCTGGCGCGGACGAAGCTCGCGCGCGGCGACGTCGCCGGCTGCGGCGCACTGCTGAACCCGGTGCTCGGTGCCGTTCGCAGGGGCACGCCGCCCTCGTTTACGTATCTCGCAGACAAGGTGGAGTGGCGCGCGATTCACGAATACCCGGCCGAAGTGCGCTGGATGCTCTACGACACCGCCGCGGAGTGGTCAGTCGCGCGGGACGCAGAGAAAGAGGCGAACGAATACCGGCTGCTGCGGGACAAGACTTTCCAGTAGGGCCGGGTCTGCCGCCCGCTCCAGCGGGTTACTGCCGCCCGCGCTCCGCCTCGCCCGTCATCGGCACGAATCGCACGGGAATCACGCTCTCCCGTTTGAATGCGTTCCCCGTGCGCGTGATGCGAAGCAGCGACTGTTCTTCGTCGCCGACCGGAATCACGAGCACGCCGCCGTCTTTCAGCTGCTCCGTGAGCGGCTTCGGCACGTGGCCCGGCGCGGCGGTCACGATGATCGCGTCGAACGGCGCGTGCTCGGGCCATCCTCGATACCCGTCCCCCGCTTTGACCGTGACGTTGTCATAACCGAGCGCCGCCAGGCGCGCGGCCGATTCCCGCGCGAGCGGCTCGACGATTTCAATGCTGTAGACGGCGCTCACGAGTTCGGCGAGCACGGCCGCCTGATATCCCGATCCCGTGCCGACTTCGAGCACGCGGTCGCCCGGTTCCGGATCGAGCAACTCGGTCATGAGGGCGACGATATACGGCTGCGAAATCGTCTGGCCTTCGCCGATCGGAAGCGGATGATCGTCGTACGCTTCGCTCCGATACGTCTCGGGAACGAACGCGTGGCGCGGAACCGCGCGCACGGCATCGAGCACGGCAGGATTCGTGACACCGCGCCGGACGATCTGATCGTTCACCATTCGTTCCCGCATGATCTCCCACCCGTTTTCTTCTTCGCATGCCGACAGCGTCAGCGCGGCCAGCAGCAGGATTCCCGTTCTCGCGATCATCGTCACCCCCTAGAACAGTGCCATCTTCGACCCGTGATCTTCCAGGTCGATCCGTGCCGCCCCTCCCTCGTCACAGATTCGATTCGCGACGGATTCATGGCACGTAAAGAAGAAGATCTGACGATTCGCGGCCAGCGAACGAAGCAGCGCGATCCCCCGGTCCATCCGCTCGGCGTCCCAGTGCGCGAACACTTCGTCGAGAAAAAGCGGAAGCGGTTCGCCCCCCGCTTCGAGATGGTCGACGAGCGCCATACGCAGTGACCAGTAGAGCTGATCGAGGGTCCCCTGGCTGAACGGCTCGGCCGCCGTGCGCGCCTCCCCCGCTTCGTGCGAGTGGAGCATCGGGCGCGGCGACTTTCCTTCTTCGACCGAAAAGCGGTCGTAGCGCCCGTTCGTGATCACGGAAAGATGCTCGCCCGCGCGCTTGTAGATGTCCGGTTCGTGTTCGCGGCGATAGCGTGCTTCTCCCTCGCGCACGATGCGCGCGAGAAGCGCCTTGCGATCACGTTCGCGACGCGCTTCCTGCAGCTCCTCGCCGAGCGCCGCCTTCTCGCCGGCGAGATCCGCCGCCGTCCGTTCTTCCAGCCGGTGCTTGAGATCGGAACGAAGCGAAGCGGCGGTCGAATGGAGCTCGTTGATCTGTTCGTGAAGGTTTTTCTCTTCGGCCTCCCACTGTGCGAGAAGATTGTCGTCGGCCCCCGGCTCTTCTTCGAGAAACGCCGCGACTTCCGCGCGGAGCTGCGAGAGACTTCCCGCCTCTTTGCGAAGCTCGACGCGCAGCGCCTCGGCCGAGTCGGCCGCCCGGCGCGACTCGTGCAGAGCCATGGCGCCCCGCTCGGGATCGGGACCCAGCTTCGTCAGTTCCCCCTCGAGCGTTTCGCGCTCGCCCGCGAGCCTCGAGCGCTCCTCGCTCGTGGACGCCTCGTCTGCCGCGATTTCGCCCAGCCGGTACTCGGCCTTTCCGGCTTCCGTCCGGCGCGACCGCGCCTCGTCCAGGCGGCGGTCGAGCGCGGCGACCCGGTCTCCGCGCACGTCTTCGATCCCGAGGGCGGCTGACATCGAAGCCGCGTCTTCGTCGTAGCGCAGGATCTTCGCGTGCAGGGCGCCGATCGTGCCGCGCAGGCGCTCGACCTTGCTCAGCTGATCGTTGTACTCGGTCAGGTCGCGTCTCAAATCTTCGTCCAGGAGATCGGCGCGATGATCCGCCAGCGGGACCGGATCGAGCAGCGCGCGGACATCGTCACGAGCGGCGCGCTCCTTGTCGCGCGCGGCTTCGATACGATCCGCCGCCCGTTTTTCGCGCCGTTCGGCCTCGGCGCGGCGCTCGATGTTCCGGCGTCGGGCAAAGAGAGACTGCACGGCCGTAAACGTGGCGAGGGCGGCCGCAAAGAGCACGAGAAACGACGCGGCGTGCGTACGCACGAGGAGATAGAGCGCGAACAGGAGTACGCCGGCCGCCGCGGCGAGCGCCGGATTGCGCGCCATGCGGAGCAACCGGGCGCCGTTCGCGCCGCCGTTTTCGCGTTCCCCCTCCGCCACGGGATCGATCGACTCCGTGCGCTCCCGAATGATCCGCTCTTCGCGCGCTTCCCGATATGTGCTGATCCTGCGCGACAGTTCCTCGCGCGGGAGTTCCGCCGCCGCGGCGCATTCGACGACGCCGACGAAGAGCCCGTTCGCCCGGTCGCTCAGAATCGCCTCCGCGCCGGCAAGATCTTCCCGCCGCGAATCGAGGGTGTGAACCCCGGCCGTACGCTCGGCGCGGTTCTCGCGCAGACGCCGCGTCTCTTCCGACGCCCCGAGAAGCGTGCGGTCCCGGTCCGTGAACGCGTCCTTCGCGCGGCGACACTCTCCCCGTTCGCGCGCGAGCCGGTCGGCCCGCTCCTTCAGTTCGCGTTCGCGCTGCAGCAGCGCCTCACGGCGCGCCATCGGGTCGGGCGGCAGATGGACGCACGACCGCGCGATTTCCGCTTTCGCGTTCATCTCGACAAGAAGCATGAGGCGGCGCGACGCGGGGAGCAGCCGGCGGGCGCGCCGAATCCGCGCCGCGAGCGCCGCACGCGTCTCTTCGCAGGCCGCGAGGTCGCGGTCGGCCCGTTCGAGTTCGGCCTCGATCGTGCGCGTCGCGCGATCACGTTCGCGCGCTTTCTGTTCCGCTTCGCCCAGGGCGCGCATTTTGTCTCTCAGTTTACGCGAGCGGCTCTTGCCGCGGCGATCGGAGCGCCAGAGCTGGTCGGCCTCTTTCTCGAGCGCTTCCGCCACGAGCCGCGCGGACTGCACCTGCGGAATCCCGGCCGTTCCGAGCAGGCGGTCCTTCACCTCCGCCCACGATTTTTCGTCGAGGAAAACGAGGTCGTGGCGGTTCATCGCGTAGACCGTCTGAAACAGCGCGCGCGTGATCATGCCGAGACACGGGAGCGGCTGATTCTGAATGTTCGTACGTTCCTTGTTACGCACGATACGCCCCGTGATGCTGGCGCGCATGGCGCGCTTCACGGTCCACCGCTCGCGCTTCCCGAGCACGACTTCCGCTTCGCCCCCCATCTCGACGCCGCTCCACGGCGCGTACGGATTCCCTTCGAGATTCGCCGGGTGAAAGCCGAACAGCATCGTGGTCAGATAGTGGTAGAACGTGGTCTTGCCCGACTCGTTCGGCCCGTAAACGACGACGATCGGATGATCGAGATCGCTGAAGACGCGCTGCGTAAGGGAACCGTAGCCGTCAATGCGGGTGGCGCGGAACCTCATGGCCGCTCCTTCCACATGAGATCGACGAGTTCGTCCTCCGCCCCTTCGAGCAGGGCCAGCAGGTATTCGCCTTTCCTTTCAGGCTCGAGCGGAGCGCCCGCGAACTTCGGAGGCGCGATCGATTCGATACTTTCCTCGCCGCTTCTGAGCGCGCGCACGAGTTCGCACATGGAGTGAATCGGCTCGACGAGAAAACGCTCCCGCTCCACGGGACGCCGCAACCCGCGGACCTCGAGAAAGAGATCGCGCAATCCCGCGTCGTAGAGAATCTCGCCGGTCAGCGAGTCCGTGGTTTCGGGATGACGGATTTCCGTGGCGAGCCGGGTCGCTCCCTCGAGGCGGATCGTGAGCAGCGTTTCGCCTGCGGGAGCGTCGAGCGAGATGTCGATCGCGCGCCGGATCGCGCGTTGAACGCCGTCCCATTCGGCCGTTTCGCTCAGATCCACCGTGATCGACTCCCATCGCAGCGGCGCGGTCGCATGAAACCCGACATCCGCGGGGGCGTCGGCTTCGAGCGAAACGATCAGCACACCCTTCTCGCCCGTCTCGCGGCGGCTCAGCCCGAGCGGACCCCCGGGGTAGTGCGCCGCGACATCTTCGACCACCGACTGGCGCAGATGAATGTGGCCGAGCGCCCAGTAACCGTAGCCCTTCTCGATCAGGTCGCCCTGCGAACACGGCGCGTGTCTGCCGTGTCCCGCGTATCCGAGGCTCCCGGACACCGTGGCGTGCAGCATCGCGACTTCGGGCACGTCACCGTCGCGCGGCGCGGCCGGAAAAGCGGCCGCGAGGTTCTCGCCCGTACTGCTGCGCGCGTGCCCCGCGGCCGTTACGTACCCGACGACGCGCCCTTCGCGCTCGACCGCGACCCGGTTCGGCGTGCTGCGATCGAACAGCACGACACCTTCGGGCCACTCGATCCGCCGGACCGCGGGGCCGGGGTCGTGATTTCCGGTCGCGTATAGAAAGGTGATGCCGGCTTCGTGGAGGCGCGCAATCTGCGTGCGGAGGAACCGTTCTGTTCGGTACGCACACTCGGCGCGGTCGAAGAGGTCGCCGGCGACAAGAAACGCGTCGACGGATTCCGAGAGCGCGAGGTCGATCGCCGACGCGAACGAAGCCTCCGTCGCGTCACGAAGCGCGGCGCGTACTTTCTCCCGTTTCGTCGCGAAGGACCGGTCGAAATGGACATCGGCCATATGAAGGAAACGGAACGCTCTCATACAACTCAAGATAGCGTCCGGCAGCGAACCTGTCCAGACGCGCCTCAAGCGCTAGCGCAGATAGGGAAGCGCCTTCAGGCCCTCTTTCTCCTCGCGCCGTTTCGACGCGGGCACGTCCCGCTTGATCGATCGCTTCGCGATGCGGGGCGGCGCGATCGAATCGATCGCGGGGGCGAACGGCGCGCGCATCATGGCGCCGTCAAGATCAGCCGGAATGACCTCGCCGAGCAGGCCGAGTACGGTGGGGGCG
>JABDJQ010000191.1 GCA_013002425.1 Gemmatimonadota bacterium | reverse complement strand
GTGCACTCCCTGCACGTCGAGTTTGAGCCGGCACGATGTGCCCTTTTCGTCGACGGGGGATTCCGCCATCGCCGCGTCGAGCCAGGCGAGGGGAGAGGAACCACCCGTGCGCACGGGTGCGGTGGGTCCGTTCTTGAGATCGTAGTATCGGGTCAGTCCTTCTTCCCGCAGCAGGCCGTGCACCACTTCGCATCCGGCGCAGCAGAAGCGCGAACCGCGCTCGCTCCGCGCCCGCGGGATCGGCAGGTCGCAGTGCACGCACGCCTCGATCGGTGCTCTTGCGTCGGCGTGGGAATGAAGGGACGTTGCCATCGTTCTACCAGATCACGAACGGACCGAGCGACAGGGAGGGGAGAAGGCCCCAGCCGCTCGAAGCGCGTAAGAGAAGTTGAAGGGAAACGACCACGATGAGAGCGCGGGCGACGGATGTCATGCGGAGGCGCCAGCGGCCCGAGAGCTTGCCGAAGCCGAGCGCGATGAGCGCCAGCGCCGGGACCGTGCCGAGACCGAACCACGAGAGCGCGATCATTCCCTCGCGCGCGTGGCCGGTCGCGAGTGCGCGGATCAGTACGGCGAACGTGGCGCCGCAGGGAAGTAGTCCGTTCGTGAGTCCCAGCGCGAAGAGGCGCCCCAGGCGATGAACGCGGCCGAACGTGGAGCGGACCATCGCCGCGAACCGCGCCCAGAGCGGCGACGGCATCGAATGCCCGAGCGCGCCCGTTCCGAGAACGGCCCCGAGCATCAGGATGCCCGCTCCGAACGAGAGCCCTGCCTGAAACGACGGGGTGTTCGCCTGCGTGAAGAGCCCGAACGCGCCCCCGAGGCCGCCGAGAACCGCGCCGAGAATCACATAGGCGGTCAGGCGGCCTGCATGGTACGTCGCGAGCGTTCCCGCGATCTCACCTCGCCCGGCGCCGGCGCGCGGGGCTGACCACGCCAGAACGAGCGGTCCGCACATGCCGGCACAGTGACCGACGCTCATGAAGAGCCCGGTGGCAAGAAGAAGTACCGCATCTGTCGATTGAAAGTGCGTCGGGCAGCAATCCAAATGTATCCCCCGGCTCGAGATCCACAGCTTCTACGAAAGTACGGCCGACCGGGAGTGCGGACCTATCGGGGGGTTCACGATGCTCGTTTCGGATATTACTTATTTTACGGAGAGACAGGGCCGTGCGGGCTGCCGGCGGCTTCTATTCCGGGCCGTAGCCGGGCACGATCGAGAAGCCGTCCTCGTTGAAGAAGTACGGGGCGCGGTCCGGCATGTGCGCTTCGTGGAACGCGCGGTTCGCGCCCGGTTCGTGGTGCACGTAGACGATGTCCGCCGCGTCGAGATCGGGCTCGTTGTTGATGAGATCGAGCTCGGTGTTGTGCCGAGCGCCGTAGCGCACGAATACGAGGGCCGGCGGCTCGACCCGGCGCGCCACGAGATCGTAGAAACGGCTGTGGTAGCGGGCGATTCCCGCACGGAAATTCCCGTGCGACTGCGCGTTTTGAACCGTCGTCAAGCAGAGCGCGATCACGATGCCCGCAAGCGCGATCAGGGCCGCGGGCCGGCGATCGTCGCGCGCCCTGCGGGCGATGGCGGCCGCCCCCAGCACCGGGATCGCGAGGAGCGCGGGAAACGTCTCGTGATAGTAGCGCGGCCACGGAAACCAGTAGAAGAAGTAGAACGCGTGCCCGAGCACGGGAAGTACCGCGAGCGCGAAGGCCCATCGGCGCGCGCGTTTGAACGCGAAGGCCGCGGGCACGAACAGGAGCAGCAGGGGGACGCCCGCTTCGAACATCGCGAGCGGGATCGTGTTCCGCCAGAGATTCTTCCACGCGTGCGGAAGCGTATAGAGCGACCGATTCGGGTAGAAGAATTCCGCGAGCCATTTTCGTTTCGCGACTCCGAGTTCCTGCGTGGGATCGGCCACCGGTCCGCCGGCGAAGCCGAGCCCGTCTCCCGGCATGCTCTGCGCCGAATAGAGTGACCACGGCATCGTGAGCGGCGAACCCGTCACGGCGTGGTTGTAGACGAGCAGAAACGCCGCGCAGACGAAGGCTCCCGCGAGCGGGGCCAGGAGCGCGCGCGTGAACAGGGTGCGGAAGGGCGCGGGCCGCGCGATCAGGAAGGCGATCAGAACGGCCGTCGCGAGAAGCACGGCGTTATACGGACGTGTGATCACGGCCCACCCGAACAGGAGTCCCATGGCGGCGCCCGCGCCCGTGCCGCGCGTCCGGATCCATCGCCTGAGAGCCAGAAGGAAGAGCACCGCTGCCGTGAGGTACGTCGTCTGCGAGAGATAGGTCGTGGCGACCTGGATCATGGCGGGCGAGAACGCGAACAGGAAGACGAGCAGCGGCGCGCCGATCGGGCCGAGCAACGGACGCGCGAGCAGGCCGAGACCGACGAGCCCCGCTGCCGTGATCATGTGCACGCCGATCCAGGGGCGCCCCGCGCGCGCGGCGGGAGCGAGAAGGAGCGCATGCCCGGGCGGGTATTTGCCGGCGTACGTCGGAGTGGTCAGCACGTGAAAGGCGTCGAAGCGAACGGGATCCGGCGGCGTCGGGAACGCGAGGCGTCCGGCCGCGAACGTATTCGCCTGGAAGAGATACGCGAATTCGTCCTGTACGACCGCCTGGTGCGCCGACTTTCCTCGCGTCCAGACATCCTCATAATAATGTAAGGCGGAGGCCGTGATCACGAAGAGAAGCAACCCGAAGAGCGGACTCGCCGGACGCTCGGGCAGCGCAGGGAGGGAGTAGGAAACCGGCAGCAGCGAAAGGAGCGCGAAACCGGCCGCGATCCCGTCGGGTACCGTGATCTCGCCCGCGAATGTCCAGCGCGCCGCCAGATAGAGCACGGCAACGAGGGGGAGCAGCAGGCGCGCGATCACGATGCGGGCGCGCTCAGCTCGATCAGGATTCCACCGGCGCTCCGCGGGTGGATGAACGCGATCCGGCATCCGCCCGCCCCGAGTCGCGGCTTTTCGTCGATGAGCTGTACCCCTCGTTCCTTGAGGTGCGCGAGCGTCTCTTCGAGATCGTCGACGCGGAGGCACACGTGGTGGAGGCCGGGCCCGCGCTTCGCGAGATACTTCGCAACAGGGCCGTTCTCTTCGTCGAGCGTTTCGAGAAACTCGAGGCCCGACTCGCCGGCCCGGTACGACGTCGTTTTGACCCCCTGGTCTTCGACGACTTCCTCGTGAGGCACGCCTGACGCGGCAAGCAGTTCTCGCAGCGCCGGATCGATTTCGTCGAGCGCTCTGACCGCGATTCCGATGTGGTCGATCTTCACTATCTTCATGGCTGTAGAGTACGGGATCGCACACCGTTTGACAATGACGGTACGCAGGGGGAGCGGTGCCGCAAGTGGTGCTGGAATCTACGCGAGATGAAACGTTTAAAGCATTGTAAGATATGGGTATGTGGATGGGTTTCGGGTGCGGTCACGATGCGCGCGGGCGGGGGTTGACAGCGCGATTCGTGCGGCGATATGTTGAACACCGTAGCGACGCAGGGGAATTGGCGCCGTCATGTCCCGCCCGCTTCGACGCCGGCCACGCGCACTGCCTATGTTCGGACTGGAAAGGAATCGTGATCATGAGTTCGAAGAACGTCTCGATCGAGCGAACGGGCCATACCGCCCTCATAACGATCGATCGACCGAAAGCGCTGAACGCGCTGAACCGCGAAACGATGGACGAACTGGAAGCCGCGTTCCGCGCTGTTTCCGAGGACGAAGCGATTCGCGGCGTGATTCTGACCGGCGCGGGCCGCGCGTTCGTCGCTGGAGCCGACGTAAGCGAGATCGCGACGTACTCGGCGATCGAGTCGAAGGCGTTCGCGCACCGCGGACAGGAGATCTTCGCGGGAATCGAATCGCTTGCGAAGCCGGTGATTGCGGCCGTAAACGGTTTCGCGCTCGGCGGCGGCTGCGAACTCGCGCTCTCGTGTCACATGAGAGTCGCCTCGGAGAAGGCCGTGTTCGGACTCCCCGAAGTCACGCTCGGGATCATGCCGGGCTACGGGGGCACACAGCGCCTGCCACGCATCGTGGGCCGCGGCATCGCCACGGAAATCGCGGTTACGGGGCGCAAGGTCCCGGCCGAGGAAGCGGCGCGGATCGGTCTCGCGAACAAGGTCGTGCCGCACGACGAACTGATCGAGGAGTGCGAGAAGATCCTCGCGCAGGTTTATGCTGTCAGTCCGCTCGCGGTCGGTTACGTGCTCGACGCGATTCATCACGGTCTCCCGATGAGCCTCGAGGAAGGGTGCGCGTATGAAGCGGGCCTGTTCGGACTCGCGTGCGGAAGCGAGGACGGGGCCGAAGGGATGGGCGCGTTTCTCGAGAAGCGGAAGGCGACGTTTCAGGGGAAATAGCGGCGACGCGGAACAGACACGGTCGCGCCGTCGCGGCTGATTTGCAGACAAGGAGCCAGTGTGATGCAGGACATCTGGATTTTGGACGGGGCGCGAACCCCGATGACCGAATGGTCCGGCGGCAAGACCGGCGCCGGCGCGCGCGGCGGCGCCCTCAAAGACGTGAGCGCGATCGAACTCGGCGCCCACGCCGTACGCGCGGCGCTCTCCCGCGCCGGCGTGGATCCGGCGCAGGTGGAGCATGTCGTGATGGGGAACGCGCTGCAGACTTCGGGAGACGCGATTTACGGCGCACGCCACGTCGCGCTGAAAGCGGGCGTCCCGATCGAATCGCCCGCGCTCACCGTGAATCGTCTCTGCGGGTCGGGCCTGCAGTCGGTCGTTTCGGCCGCGCAGATGATGCAGCTCGGTGAAGCGTCGGTCACCGTTGCCGGCGGCATGGAAAACCTGAGCCAGACGCCTCATGTCATGCGCGGCGCCCGCGAAGGGTACCGGCTCGGGCAGACGGCGGCGCTCGAAGATCTGCTGATGGTCGCGCTGCACGATCCCATGTGCGGCTGCTACATGGCGGGGACCGCGGAAAACCTCGCGCGCCAGATGGAGATTACGCGCGAAGAACAGGACGACTTCGCGCTCGAAAGCATGACGCGTTCGATCGCGGCGACGAAGCACGGGCGTTTCAAAGAAGAGATCGAACCGATCGAAGTGCAGCGGGGTCGCAAAACGGTGCTGGTCGAACACGACGATCATATGCAGGCCGAACCCACGCGTGAGGGACTCGCCGCGCTGCCGACGGCTTTCGGGAAGGACGGTTTCGTGACCGCGGGGAACGCGAGCGGCATCGTCGACGGAGCGGCCGCGCTCGTTCTCGCGACCGAGTCGACGGCCCGGGAAATGGGCCGGAAGGGGATGGCGCACGTCAAGAACTGGGCGTACGTCGGTGTCGAGCCCGAGATCATGGGCATCGGCCCCGCGCCCGCGATTCGCGCGCTGCTCGAAAAGACCGGTCTCGGACTCGACGACATCGGCCTGTTCGAAATCAACGAAGCGTTCGCGGCGCAGTATCTCGCGGTCGAAAAGGATCTCGACCTCGACCGCTCCCGCGTGAACGTGAACGGCGGCGCGATCGGCCTCGGACATCCGCTCGGCGCGACAGGTTCGCGGCTGCTCTATACGCTGGCGCTCGAAATGAAGAAACGCGAAGTACGCTACGGAATCGCATCGGCCTGTATCGGCGGCGGCCAGGGCATGGCCGTGCTGCTCGAGTCGGTGTAAAGGAGCCCGCATGGACTTTTCGCTCAGCGAAGAACAGGTCATGATCCGCAACATGGCGCGGCAGTTCGCCCGGGAAATGGAACCCGAAGCGCTCGAGGCCGAAGAGAAGTCCGAGTTCTCGCACGCCATCACGAAGCGGATGGCCGAGAACGGATTTCTCGGGATGGTCGTGCCGGAAGAGTACGGCGGGATGGGGAGCGACTACACGAGTTACCTGCTCGTCATCGAAGAGATCGCGCGCGCGAGCATGTCGCAGTCGATGGTCGTCGGCCTGCACAATTCGCTGCTCGCCTATCCGCTGCTCGTATACGGAACCGAAGCGCAGAAGAAGAAGTACCTGCGGGGGCTCGCGACCGGCGACATGCTCGGGTGCTATTCGCTCAGTGAACCGAACGCCGGGTCCGACGCCGGCGGCATCGCGACGACGGCCGTGAAAACCGACGACGGTTACGTCATCAACGGCAGCAAGATCTTTTCGACGAACGGATCCGTCGCGGACTTTCTGATTCTCTTCGCAAAGACGGATCCCGATCTCGGATACAAGGGAATGAGCGCGCTGCTCGTCGATACGGATACGCCCGGTTTCGCGGTCGGCAAGATCGAAAAAAAGATGGGGATACTGGCGTCGCCGACGTGCGAGCTCAGCTTCACGGATGTAAAGGTGCCGCACGAAGCGCTTCTCGGCGAAGAGGGGAAGGGGATCCGGATCGCTCTCGAAACGCTTGACGGCGGGCGCGTCTCCGTTGCCGCGACCGGCGTGGCGATGGGCGAAGAGGCATTCGATTTAGCCGTGAAGTACGCGAAGGAGCGCAATCAGTTCGGGCATCCGATCGCGGACTTCCAGGGGATCCAGTGGAAGCTGGCCGACATGCGCACCGAGATCGACGCCGCGCGTTACCTGACGTACTATGCGGCCTGGCGCAAGGATCAGGGACTGGCCTACACGCGTGAAGCTTCGCAGGCGAAACTGTTCGCCACGGAGATGGCCTCGCGCTGCATTCATTCGTCGATGCAGATCCACGGCGGCTACGGCTTCATGAAGGAATACAAGATCGAGCAGCTCTATCGCGACTGCAAGGCGGCGGAGCTTTACGAAGGAACGAGCGAAATTCAACGGACCGTCATCGGACGCGCGGTGCTGAAGGACAAATCATGAGCAAGGAATACACGATTGCGGTCGTTCCCGGTGACGGGATCGGCGAAGAGATCATTCGCGAAGGGATCAAGATCCTCGACGTCGCGGCCGAACGATACGGCTTCAAGACGAAGTACACTCATTATCCTCACGGCGCGGACCACTATCTCGCGACCGGCGAACTCTTCCCGGACGAAGTGCTGCGCGAATGCGCCGACCACGACACGATTCTGCTCGGCGCGATCGGCGACCCGCGGATCGAAGTCGGCCTTCTCGAACGCGCGATCATCGGCGGCATCCGCTGGAAGCTCGACCTCTATATCAATCTGCGTCCGATCAAGCTGTACGCGGAGCATCTCTGTCCGCTGAAGGACACGAAACCCGAAGACCTCGACATTCTCGTCGTTCGCGAGAACACGGAGAGCATCTACGTCGGTCTCGGCGGAAACTTCAAGCAGGGGACGGCCGACGAAGTCGCGATCGCGGAGATGATCATGACCCGCAAGGGGATCGAGCGCGCCGTGCGTTACGCGTATCACGCGGCGATGAAACGCGACCGCAAAAAGCTGACGCTCGTCGACAAGGCGAACGCCATCCGGCCGCAGGCGATCTGGACGCGGACGTTCGAAGAAGTCGGGCGCGAGTTCCCCGAAGTGGAGCAGGACCACGCGTATATCGACGCGGCCTGTATGTGGCTCGTGAAGAACCCGGAAGCGTTCGACGTGATCGTGGTCGACAACATCTTCGGGGACATTCTGACCGACCTCGGCGCCATGCTGCAGGGCGGGCTCGGAATCGCGGCGTCCGGCAACATCCATCCCGGCGGCGTTTCGATGTTCGAACCCATTCACGGGTCGGCGCCGAAGTATCGCGGCAAGAACGTGGCGAATCCCCTCGCGACGATCGCGGCGGTGCAGATGATGCTCGCGCATCTGGGAGAGACGGAGGCGTCGGCGACGATCGAGGGATCGATCGCGGAGCTTCTCGCGTCGAAGCAGATTCCGGATCTTTCTGCCAGAAGCGGACTCGAGACCGACGAGATCGGCGACATGGTCGTGGAAAAGATGGGGCAGAAGGTCGGTTAGTTTCGACCTGGCTCAGTCGGTTTCGATCTGAATCGGACGCCCGGTTTCCTTCGCCTCTTCGAGCGCTTTCTTGACGTCCACCATCGATCGTTTGGCGAGCTGAATCGAACGGTCGTCCGATCCGTTCTGAATCAGCGTTTCCCATTCGCGTACGGCGTTCGAGTAGTCACCGCTCCGTGCGAGCGCCACTCCCAGATTGTAGCGGGCGATGTCGAGCGTGGGATCCATGGCGCTTGCCTTCCCGAGGTACCGGGCCGCCTCGGGGAACTGCTCGAGGCGCAGGTAGGCCATCCCCGCCCAGAAGTATCCCTTGATGTAGCGTGGTTGTGTCTGGATCACTCCACGGAAAGTTCTGACCGCGTCCTCGTAGTATCCGAGTCGAATCTGCAGGTTGCCCACGTTGTCGTAAATCCGCGGCTGGCCGGGAAAGATCTCCATGAGCCGCAGGGATACGGCTAGCGACGAATCAAGCATTCCATACGTAAAGTATTCCATCGATTCGTGCAGTCCGTCGATCGAACGCGCCATGTCCTTCGGGTCGGCCTCCTGATTCTCGGCCATTTCGATACGCCGCTCCGTACGCTGGATGTAGCCGAGCGCCTCCAGCTTCTTCCGGCTTTCGAAGTCGACCTCTTCGGGAATGTCTTCGGCCGAGTCGATCATCGCGAGCAACTCCTGGCGCAGTTCGGCCGCTTTCGTGATGTGGCGATCGGCGAGGTTCGTCGTCTCGCCCGGATCCTCGGCCAGGTTGTAGAGCTCGGGCGTCGGCGCTTCGATATATTTCCAGCCGTTCTTCCGCAGACCGAACAGGCGAACGCACAGATTGTGCTGCGGCGAATACGATTCCACGTACTGCGTGAGATCTTCCGGGAACGGCTCGACGCCGTCGAGATACGGGACGAGGCTGATGCCGTCGATGTCGTCCTCGTGCGATACGCCGGCGAGTTCGAGGAATGTCGGGAGAACGTCCGCGCTCCGGACCGGGGCCGAAACCATGCGGGGCCATTCGTCCGGTACCGCCCCGCCCGCGATCACGAACGGAATCTGCACGGTCGTGTCGTAGATGAACTGGTCGTGATAGCGCTCCAGATGATCGCCGAGACCTTCGCCATGATCCGCGGTAAAGAGAATGATCGTGTTGTCGTAGACGCCGCGATCTTCGAGAAGACGTTTCACGTCGCGAAGATGATGGTCGAGGTACGTGACCTCGGCGTCGTAGAGATCGGAAGGATACGCGAGGTCGGAATACATGTCGCTGAACGGGGGAGGGGGATCGTAGATCCCGTGCGGGTCGAAGTAGTGGAGCCAGAGAAAGAAGGGGTCGTCGTTCAGGGAGTCGAGCCACTCCTTGACGAGAGGCGTGACCTGTTCCGCGCGGCGCTGCTCCGACTCGAACTGCAGATTGTACGCTTTCGGGCCCGAGATGAGGCGCTCGTCGTAAAGAACGAATTCGCGCGGAATGTCGTCGCGGTACGTGTCGAATCCCTGGTTCAGGCCGTACTTCCGGTTCAGCGGAAAGGCCGAGAGAATGGCGCCCGTCTGGTAGCCCGCCTTTTTCAGATACTCCGCGATCGTGGTCTTCTCTTCCCCGAGCGTGTAGGCGCCGTTGTCGTGCACGCCGGTTTTCGGCGGAAACTGTCCGGTGAGGAAAGTGGTGTGCGACGGGAGCGTGAGCGGAACCGAAGCAATCGCGTCGCGGAAGAGCACGCCTTCGCGCGCCCATTCGTCGATCATGGGCGTCCGGATCGACTCGTACCCGTAGCAGCCGAGGCGGTCGAACCGGAGTGTGTCGATCGTGATGATCACGAGATTCACGCCGGGCAGCCGCGCGTCGCGCCCTCCGCATCCGGGAGCGGTGAGCAGCACGATCAGGGGCAGAACAGCCCGCAGTCGGGCCAGGAATGGCCGAGGCCGGGCCAGGAATGGCCGAGGCCGGGCCAGGAATGGCCGCGCATCATTTCGGCCTGTATCAAGGCGCAGAAGCCGCAATATGGAACCTATAGGCATTGTGATCCCTGTTTGTTGACGATCCTACCCACCGCGTGACAGGCGGGTCGGTCTGTGCTAACGTATTCCAATATATAGAGATAGGCGTGCCAAAAAAATCCTTGCCAACCACAGGCCCCCTCCTCTATTATAGCCGGGTGGGTAATTGTGGGTAGAGACCCTCGATCGGATCGGTTCGAGCTTTGGGGGCTCAGAAACGACCTCGTGCAACGTAGAGCCACGCTAAACCTATTTCTCAAGGCAGTATACGGGCCCCCGTCATACGTGACAACCGACGATCCGGGTGTCGTTCCATTGGATCGATATCATGGCGCGTTTTTATGGCACATATCGCTATTCGGCGGATACGAAGGGGCGGATGAACGTCCCCGCTCCTTACCGTAAAGCTATAGCC
Source organism: Gemmatimonadota bacterium (assembly GCA_013002425.1). Lineage (GTDB taxonomy): Bacteria > Orphanbacterota > Orphanbacteria > Orphanbacterales > Orphanbacteraceae > JABDJQ01. The sequence continues at coordinate 3,957 of JABDJQ010000191.1, read as the reverse complement.
GATGAGCCCGACGGCAAGACCTTCTGGGTCACTATCGGCCTCGAACGCTGCCTGAAAGTCTACGCCCAGTCCGACTGGGACAAGCTCGAATCCGTTTTCGACTCCATTCCGATTTTCGACGAAGAGGGCCGTGCCCTGGCCCGCGAAGTCTTCGGGCACGCCCGTCCCGAGGCGTTCGACAAGCAGGGGCGGATCATGCTGCACAAGGAACTCCGCGAATACGCCGGCATCAAGAAAGACGTCGTGATCGTGGGCCTCCGCGACCACTTCGAGATCTGGGCGGCGGAAGAACGGGAGCACGCCAGAAAAGCGGCGCCTCCGATGAACAAGATCGCCCAGAACACGCTCAAGACGATCCGCGATAACCGTCCGAAGGGGGAGGGCGCATGAGCCGTCACCCCGAACATGTCCCGGTGATGCCGAACGAAGTGAAAGCTTCTTTCGAAGTGATGCCGGACGGCACGTTCGTCGACGTCACGCTCGGCATGGGCGGACACTCCATACGGATTCTCCGCGAGATCCCGGGCATCCGTCGCTTCGTCGGGATCGATCGCGATACGGAGATCCTCGCGATCGCGCGCGAGCGCATGCAGGACATCCCGGTCGAGCTCTTCTTCGTGCACGGCAACTTCCGGGACATGAAGGATCTGCTTCCCCCGGGAACGGAGGAGGACGTGGCCGGCATCCTCGCGGATCTGGGGATCTCGACTCTGCAACTGGATACGCCCGAGCGCGGTTTCGCGTTTCAGTCGGATGCTCCGATCGACATGCGTATGGATCGCTCGCAGGAGAAGAGCGCGTATCACGTAATCAACGAATATTCCGAGGACCAGCTCTCGAAAATCCTGCGCGAGTGGGGTGAGGTAAGAGGTGCAAGACGAATCGCGCAGGAGATCGTGCGTGAGCGAGGTGCGGAGCCGATCGGTACCACCGGTCAGTTCGCCCGCACGATCTCGAAGCTGGTCCCGGATCGCTTTCTGAACAAGGAACTCGCAAGGATCTTCCAGGCGATCCGGATCGAAGTGAACGACGAACTCTCCGCGCTGGAGAAATGGCTCGAGGACGCGGTTTCGCTGCTCGTCCCGAACGGAGTCATTACGGTTCTTTCGTATCACTCGCTCGAAGATCGCATCGTTAAGAATCGATTTCGGGAGTGGGCCCGGGGTTGCGTGTGTCCGCCTCGCCTGCCGGTCTGTCAGTGTGGACTTGCCCCGGTGCTCCGCCTCCCGAAACAAAAACTGCAGCGGCCGACCGAAGAGGAAGTGCGCGCCAACGGGCGGGCGAGAAGCGCACGCCTCCGGACGGCCATTCGTCTGGCGGAGGCTTCATGAAAAGGGCTCGGAGAAGGAAGAAGCGCGTGAGGAAGAACCGGAAACGTTCGATCGGGTCGACCTTTCCCATGATCCTGCTGGGGGGCGCCGTGATGATTGCCTGTGTGTCCCAGCGATTCTCCGTGGATCAGATCGTCTGTGAGAACCAGGGCCTGGCGCGCGATCTCGTCGAGCGAATGGAAGAGCGCGATCGCATTCAGGGAACGGTGCAGCTCCTGTCCAGACGGGACCGGATCGAAGAATACGCTGTCGCGGAGCTCGGTATGCGGACCCCGCATCAGCGGGAGCAGCTCTATCTGCCCGAGTGGGAGGCAGCGCCTGCTCCGGAATCCCACCTCGCGTCGCTCGTCGCTTCCGTGGCGAGCCGATGGAGGAGTGAAGATTGACTGCAAAGAGCCGGACGGTGCGTGTAAGGGTTGTGGTTGTCGGGGGACTCGCCGTCTGGCTCTTTTTGCTCTTCTCTCTCTTTCGCATCCAGATTGTCAAGCACACGCACTACAATACGCTCGCTTCGCGGCAGCACGAGAAACCCGTGGAAGTTCCCGCGCGCCGCGGGAACGTCTTCGACCGCAATGAGGAACTGCTCGTGGGGTCGAGTTCCGCTCCTTCCATCATCGCCAATCCGAGCCAGATCGAAGAAGCGTCGGTCGTCGGCCGGAAACTCGCCTCGATCCTGAAGTGCGACAGAAGATCGCTGACGCGCAGGCTTCGCGAAGATCGCGAGTTTCTTTATGTAGAAAGAAAAGTGGCGCCCGCGGTCTGGAGCCGGATCGAAGAGGCGTCGCTCCCCGGTGTGTACTCCGTGCTCGAAAAGGATCGCGTTTATCCGTATGGAGATCTCGCGAGTCACATTCTCGGCCGGACGAACATAGACAACGTCGGGATCGAAGGGATCGAGCGCCAGTACGACGAATACCTGAGCGGAACGCCGGGCTGGCGCGTGCTGCAGAAGGTACCGACCCGCGGAAGCCGGGCCGTTGCGGGGTCGCCTTTCATGCCGCCTGTGGACGGAAGCGACATCGAACTGACGATCGACGTGGGCCTGCAGAGCAGCGCGGAGATGGAACTCGAACGCGCGATCGCGCGGACGGATGCGCAGTGGGGCATGGTCCTCGCGATCGAGCCGTCCACGGGCGAAATCCTCGCGATGACCGAGAAGACGGGCGCGCGCTTCCGCGCGGAGGATGGCGCGGCGATGAATCACTGTCTCGGCGCGCAGTTCGAGCCCGGCTCCACGTTCAAGATCGTCACGTTCGCGGCCGCACTCGAACAGGGCGTCGTGGAACTCGACGAGATCTTCGACGCGGGCGGCGGGAAGTACGACTTCGGCTACTACAAACTGCGCGATTCGAAGGAGCACGATTCGCTCACGGTGCGCGAGGCCTTCTGGTACTCGTCGAACATCGTGACCGCCCAGATCGCGAACCTCGTCGGATCAGAGGATCTTTATCGCTACGCGCGCAAGTTCGGCTTCGGCTCCATTACCGGCGTCGATCTCCCCGGGGAGGTCGCCGGCATTCTGAGAAAGCCGGTCGAATGGAGCGGACGCTCGCTCGGCACGATTTCCATCGGGCACGAAATGACCGTGAATCTCGTGCAGCTCGTCAGCGCGTTCGCCGCGATCGCGAACGGCGGGATGCTGATGGAGCCGCACGTGGTGCGCGAGATTCGCGACGCGAACGGGAACGCGGTCTTTCAGGCGGAACCGACGGCGATCCGGCGCGTGCTGCGGCCCGAAACCGCCGCGACGCTTCGCGATCTCCTTGCCGGAGTCGTGCGGGAAGGTACGTCGAAAAAGGCCGCGCTCGACCGCTGGGATGCCGCCGGAAAGAGCGGCACGGCCCAGATGCTGAACGATGACGGCAGCTTCTCGAACCGTGATTACGTGAGTTCCTTCGTCGGTTTCGTTCCGGCCGGGAACCCGAAGATCGCATTGGCGGTTGTACTCGTAGACCCCGACGGCGTAAGTGCGGGCGGCGTGATCGCCGGCCCGGTCTTTCGTGACATCCTCACCCGCGCCGCCACCTCGATGCATTCCGATCCGTTCGCAGACGTGCGCCGCAAAGAAGCCATTCGAACCTGGATCGCGTCTTCCGACGCGGGCGAACCTGCCCTCCTCGGAGCCGCTCCGATCGCCCACCCCGGCACGATGCCGGATGTCACGGGCCTCTCTCTTCGTGAAGCGCGCCGGCTGCTGCTTGCGCAAGGCGTTCCCGTCCGCTGCCAGGGGGTAGGGACGGTGACGGCGCAGCAGCCGGAACCGGGCGCCGAGATCGAGGGAGCTTCTCTCTGCATCCTGAAAGGAGCGGATCTTTGATCGTGAGTACCGATCGAACGATCTCATTGCACGATCTGCTCCGCCGCGTCAAAACGCCGGGGATGCTTCACGCGCCTGCCGCCGATCCCGAAGTACGCGCGATCACAGTGGATTCCCGGAACGTGCGACCCGGGTCTCTCTTCGTCGCGATGCGCGGGTACGTGGAGGACGGCCACGCCTACCTCCGCGCCGCCCGCGATGCGGGCGCGGTGGCGGCGGTCGTGGAGAAGCGTGACGATTCGCTCGACCACTGGCCCCAGATCGTGGTATCGGACACGCGCCGGATCCTGGGCGGGCTCGCTCATGAAG
>JABDJQ010000189.1 GCA_013002425.1 Gemmatimonadota bacterium | reverse complement strand
ATACCGCACCGTCCCGATTGCGCCGTTCGCGAGCGTGCCGAGATCCCAAGTGAGCATCTGCGAACCCGGGTCGTACGAGGCCGCGGGCACGGCGCTGCCGGACACGTACTCCGTAAGACCGGGGACGGCGTCGCTGACCATGGCGCCCGCGACGACGCCGCCGACTACTTCGTATGTGAGCGTGTACTGCAGAGTATCGCCCGCTTCCGCGACTTCGCGGTCGACGCTCTTTCGAATGTCGGCCGGAATCGAGTCCACGCAGACGAACACGGTGTCCGTGGTGATCCCGTCGAGAAGGCTCGCGTAAAGAGAAGCCGTGTTCGGAATGCACTCCCCGAAGGCCGCGTCGTTCGAAACGGTCGCCTCGTACCGGAACGAGCCGAAGCCGCCCGGAAGCAGCGTGCCGACGGCGAGCGACACCGTTCTGTTCCGCTCGTCGTAGACCGCACCGTCCGAAACGGTCCCGGGCACGATCTCGATGCCGGGCGCGACAAGATCCGTGACGGCGATATCGACCGCGGCCACGTCGCCGATGTTGCGGTAGAGAATCGAGTAGGTCAGGGGGTCGCCCGGCTTCACGCGCGCGCGGTCCGCGATCTTCTCGATCGTGAGTTCGGGCGCCGACACGCGCACTTTCGAAACGTCTTCGTCCTGCACCATGTCGCCCACTTCGTCATAGGCGACGGCAACGGCGCGGTTCTGAATCTCGGTGTCCGCTTTCAGCGTACGGTCGATGCGCGCGATCACGAGCACTTCCCACGATTCCTGCGGCTCGAGATCGCCGATATCCCATTTCACGATGCCGCCGTACTGGCCGCTCGTGTCGGGACCGACCGACTCGGGGTCGAGGTCCGCGTACGCAAACGAGAGGCCCGGGGGCAGGTAGTCGGTCGTCATGACGTTCGTGAGGCGCTGCTCGCCCGTATTCGTCACGAGGACGTGGTAGGCGACCTCGGAGCCTTCATACGTGGGTGCCGCGGAGAAGTCGGCCCATTTGAGGACCTGCAGACCGCTTCGCTCGAGTTCGACGGGAAGCGCATCCCACGCCGTGTCCGCGACGGTCTGTCCGGCCGTCGTAATGGCGGATACCGTGACGCCGTTCGTTACGAGCGAATCTTCCGTGAAGGACGAGGGCAGCGCGGCCGCTGCGAGGAAAGTCACGCGCAGTTCTTCGACCGCGCCGACCGGGAACGAGCTGATCGACCAGACGAGCGGGTTGTCCGTCAGCGGCTGATCGAGAGCGATGTTGTCGAAGTTCGCGTATTTGAATTCGAGAATCGCGGGCGGATTCTCGCGAATGAAGACATTCGAGAGATCGGTCGAGCCCGTGTTCGTGATGGTCAGATGATAGGTCACGAGCTCGCCCGGTGTGTACGAGCCCTGGGTCGCGTTCTTGTCGACGTGAATCGAAGGCGTCGAAAGCGCGACAGGTACGACTTCCCGCGCGGTGTCGGCGACGGACGTTCCGAAGAGATCGGTCCCCGAGGCGAGGGCGACGTTCGCGAGCGAATCGACGAGAAGCGTGTCCTCGCGCACGGCGAACGTGGCGCGGATCTGTTCGAATCCGCCCACGCGGAGGTTCGGCAGGAACCAGGACGGACCGTCGCCCGCCGTCGTTTCGGTCACGTGCACGTTGTCGTATCCGCTGGCGAGATAGACGAGCCCGGCATCCGGAACGTCCTGAACCGAAACGTCCGTAAGCGGGTCGCGGCCGTTATTGAACACGGTAATGAGATACGTGATTTCGCCGCCGGGCATCCCGCTCCCCTGCGTTGCGACCTTCTCGATGTTGAGCGCGGGCGCCGAAGCCTGCACGGGCGTCGATTCGTCGTCCCGGTCCTGGACCTCCGCTCCGGAAGGATCGAGAGCTCTTACCGTGACTTCGTTCACGACCGGATCGGGAATGTTTCCGGGATCGGGATCGGCCAGGAAGCGCACCGTGAACGTCTCGGTGGCGCGGCGCGGGAAGTTCGCGATCGTCCACGCGGGCGACTCCACCGTTCCCGTGAACGCCGTCGTTACGGGATCGATCTGTGCGCTTCTGTACGTGAGTCCCGGAGGAACGATTTCCTCGATGATCGCGCCGGTCAGATCGCGGTTTCCGACGTTCGTCACCGTGATCGTGTAGATGACCTCGCGGCCGGCCGTGACGAGCGGTTCGCTCGTGGTTTTCTGAATGTTGATCGCGGCGTCGGGCCGCTCGACCGGGACGGTTTCGGTGGCGTCGTCGGTAACCGTTACGCCACCGGCGTTTCTCGCTTCGGCGGCCGCCGTGTTCGAAACCGCAACCCCGAAGACGGAATCGAATTCGGTCGCGACGAACGTAACGCGCGTGGAGACGAGGTCTCCCGGCGCGAGCGGAGCCGCCATCGTCCAGACGAGCGAGTCGATGCCGGTCGCGAGCGCAAGTCGTGTCGAATCGAACGAAGCGTCCGTGAACGCGAGCCCTGTCGGAATCGCGTCCCTGATCTCGAGCGCGTAGAGCGAATCGTGGCCCGTGTTCGTCGCGCGGATCAGATACGAGACTGGCTCGCCGGGCTGCACGACGGGCTCGAGCGCCGTCTTCTCGAGGCGAATCGAAGACCGCAGGCTGCGGACGGGGAGTTCGTTTCGCGCGTCGTCCGTAACGGGGTCGCCGCCCGCGTCTTCCCCTTCGACGGTCACGCGGTTCACCGCGGGATTCGCGATCGTGGTCGGATCGTAAGAGGCGAGGAACCAGACCGACAGGAACTCGCTCGCGCCGACGGGCAGGTCGGCGATCGTCCAGGCGGGGACGGCGGGTGTGCCGGTAAACGCGACATCGCCCGAGTCGAAATCGCTTGCGACGTAGGTCAGACCGGCGGGCACTGCTTCGGTGACGGCCACGTTCGCGAGGGGCGCGTCGCCGGTGTTTTCGACATGGATGTAATAGAGAACGAGTTCGCCGGGAACGATGACGGCGCCGGCCGCGGACTTCGTCACGTCGAGTGCGCTGAACCCTACACGCAGCGGAAGCGATTCCGTCGTCTCGTCGGTCACGGGATTGCCGTCGCTCGTTTCCCCGCGGACCGCGATCCGGTTCGTGACCGGCTCGGGCACATTGGCGGGATCCTGGTCGACGAGCGCCGTGATGCGAATCGTGTGAATCGCGCCGGGTTCGAGAGGAGCCGCAAAGCCCCAGGACGGCGCGAACGAAGTTCCCCCGAAAACGAGCACGGACGAATCGTACTCGGCCGCGACGTACGTCAGCCCGGCCGGCAGTGTTTCGTCGACGTAGACGTCTCGAATCGCCGTGTTGCCGTTATTGACGACCGTGACGAGATAAACGACCTCTTTTCCGGCGACGGCGGCGCTGACGGTCGCTTCCTTCTCGATGTCGAGCGACGCGTACGGAACGCTGACCGGGAGGGTCTCGTTCATG
>JABDJQ010000163.1 GCA_013002425.1 Gemmatimonadota bacterium | reverse complement strand
CTCTCCGCGCATGACGCCGCACATGGTCGAGTCGCACTTCTCGCAACTCCCCCCGCCGGTCTCGCCTCCGAGCAGGTTGCCGATCGATGTCTCCCCCGTCGCTCTGTATTCGTCGAGAGCCATATCCGTGATCCGCGCGAACTGTTCGTCGATCTCCCGAATCCGCTCGACCGTCCATTCGGCCGCGTGTGTGATAATGGGGGACATGTTGATATCACGGATCCTTTTGCGAAGGAAATACGCGACAGACTCGGCCAGGTACCGGACGGTGTCCGGAGTTGCGGTGATGCTTACCGAGAGGCTGTCATGGAACGCGGAATGCTGGGCGCGCAGGTGATCCAGAGTCCGGTCGAGTTTCTCGAAAGTGCCCTTGCCGCGCAGTTCCTGCGCGGCCGGCACTCCATCGAAAGAAAGGAGCGTGCGAAACTCGTGGCGCGCGAGGAAAGACGCGCGTTCCGGCGACAGCAGCGTACCGTTCGTGATGATCCCGTAGCTCACCTGCTTCGACGCCGAACGCCGGCTCTCGGCATAGAGAACCGCGCGCCGGAGCAGGTCGAATTCGAGCAGCGGCTCTCCGCCGAAGAACGAGAATTCGATGGCGGGTTGACGAGTGCGGAGTCCCAGGTCGATCGCGCTCCGCAGCGTTGCCCAGTCCATGCGACCGCTCTTCTTGTCGTTCTCGAAGCAGTAGTCGCAGCGGAGATTACACTCGGACGTCAGAACGAGAGTGAGACGTTTGATAGAGTCCGGGGCAATCATCAGTCGAACCCGCGCGGTTTCGATCCCGCTTCTGCACGCGCGGGACTTCGGAACGGTCCCGTGCGGCCGGTCACTTCTTCTTGCCCTTGCCCTTGAGCGGAAGCTCCTTGTCTTCCATGGCACAAACTACATCGCGAAGATCCTCGAGCCAGGTGATCACGCCGTCGAGTGCGGCACAGATGTCCTTCGGATTTACCGTTTCCTTACCGTCTCCGGATGTCGGAAGTTCCGGAGGGCATCCGTCCACGTAACGGGGGGCGCCTTCTCCGCCTTCCTGGCCAACGGTTCCTACTCTTCGAGCCATTTCGTCCTCCTGAGTCAAGGGTTGGAATCAGTACTTCCCTTCCACCGCCTCCATCACCCAGATATCCCCGCGATCGTCCGTCTCCAGATGGACGAGCAGATTCCCGTCGGCTGAAAGATCGAACAGGGGAATTGCATTCTTGCCGCCGAACGTCGCGAGCTTTTCGGGCGGGGCGCCGTCGCCGCCGGGCTCCGGGCTCACGGCTCGGATCGTCTTGCTCTTCTCGCCCCAGTAACCCGCCACGACGAGATCGCCCGTCATTCCGTCCCAGCGCACCTTGAACGCTTCGGCGTCGAACGTGACCTGCACGGGCGGTTTCGATCCGTCCAGCCTCAGCACCCGGACATCCTGCGATGTATCGCTCGCGGACACGTAGGCAAGGCGCGCACCGTCCGGTGAGCACACCGGCGAAAGACACGTCTGCGTGCCGCTCGTGATCCGCACCGGATCGCCGGCAGGAAGTCCGTCTGCAAACGGCGTCATCCAGACGTGTGAGTTCCCGTCGCGGTCCGACACGTAGTAGATGGCGTCACCGTTCGCGCTCCACGCGGGATGATAGTCGTCCGATGGATGCTCGGTGATGCGGATCGGCGTGCCGCCTTCCGCCGGCAGCACGAACACGTCGCGCGTGCCTTCGAGGATTCTGTAGTACGCGATGTAGCGGCCGTCGGGTGAAAAGACGGGGTGCGACACGTGCCCGGGAAAGTCAGTCAGCCTCACCGGATCGCCGTCGAGGCGCAGTCCGTCGAGCTTCTGCATCCAGAGGTCGAACTTCGGCCCCCATCGGTCCGAAGCCACGACGAGCATGCTGCCGTCCGGCGAGAGCGCCGGGAACGCTTCGGGTTGGGAGCCGCCGAGCGAAACCGACTCCCCCGTGCTCCGATCCGTCAGCACCATGCTGTTGCGGGGCGCGGCCGTGGAATAAGCCAGCTTCGTCGCGTCAGCTGAAATCGTGGGGTGGGATTCGCGACTCGAACCGAGCGTCACGCGCACAGCCCCCGTCCCGTTCGTTTCGGAACGCCAGAGTGCGTGAACACCGCTCCGGAAACTCGAGTAGTAAACGAAATCGCTCGCGGACCAGACCGGGTCCCGGTCGCCGCCATGCGAGTCGCCCAGCGGCTTTGCTACGCCACCGGCGGCCGGAACGATCCAAACGCCGCTTTGCGTCCCGTAGCAGAGCCGCGTGCCGTCAGGCGACCACGCCGGCCCCGAATGGTTCCAGAGGCCGTCATCGTCATCCGTGATCGCGCGCCACGCCGATGGATCGTCGACAGGCGCCACCCCGATACGGGAAGAACCGGTGGAGTCCAGCTTCGAGAACGCAACCCGTGTGCCGTCGGGCGAGATCGAAGGCTCGCGCGCCTCTTCCAGCAGCAGCGTGGCGCCGCCCCCCATCTGCCCCACCTTCCAGATCGCGGGAGCCCCGGAACGATTCGAAGTGAATACGAGCGCGCTGCCGTCGGGAAACCACGCCGGGTCGCGATCGGAAGCCGTGTGTGCAGTGAGCGCCAGAGGAGTGCCGCCGTGCACGTCGATCAGGAAGATGTCGAGATTTCCGTTGAGGTCCGAAGTATAAGCGATGCGCGTGCCTTCGGGCGACAGCACGGGTTCGCCGTTCCAGGCCGCGCCGGAAGTGACTTGAGTTGGTTCCGCTCGAGGGATAGGGGGATCTCCTCTGAAAAACTTCGACCACAAAACGATAGCACATGCCACGAGGGCCGTGTAAGACAAAACCCACAACGCTGTCCGCCGTTTCGACCGCGGGGGTGTCAATTCGTGACTGCGGGAAGAGGACGCCTCGTCGTAGTCGAGTTCCTTGCGCAGATTGCGGAGATCGACGATAAGATCACGCGTGGACTGGTAACGCTGATCGGGGCGCTTCGCGAGGCACTTGCGTATGATGCGCTCCAGTTCCGCTGGTACTTCATAAGTGAACTGCGAGATCGGGGCCGGTTCGCGATGCATGATCGCCTCGATCAGGTTCGCCATCTGCGATTCACCGAACGCCGCGACACCGGTACACATCTCGTAGAGCACGACGCCGAGCGAAAAGATGTCGCTCCGCCCGTCGATGTCCTCGCTGCGCGCCTGCTCGGGTGACAGATAGCGCGGCGTTCCGACGATCGCGCCGTCGCCCGTGAGCGTCGTCTCCTCGGTCGAGGCCTGTGACCCGGCCTCGGTATCGCGCATGATGCGCGCGAGCCCGAAGTCCATCAGCAGCGCCCGCTTCTCCTTTTCGATCATGATATTGCGCGGTTTGATATCCCGGTGCAGGACCCTGTGTTTGTGCGCTTCTTCGAGTGCGAGCGCGAGCTGCTCGGCGAACCCGACGACCTGCCGCGGAGGGAGCTTCCCCTTCCATGCGATATACGAATCGAGCGTCTCGCCCTCGACGAGCTGCATGGCGATCCAGGGGACGTCGCCCCTTTCGAACGCGTCGAGAATCTGCACGATGTTCGGATGGGAGAGCCGCGCCGACGCGCGCGACTCGCGCAGGAAGCGGGCGCGGAAGTGCTGATCGGAACTGATGTCGCGCCACGGGCACTTGAGCGCGACGTCGCGACCGAGTTCGACATCGCGCGCCCGGTACACGACCCCCATGCCGCCGCTCCCGAGCAGCTCTATGATTTCATAGCGGTGAATGCGATCGCCGGGTTCGGCCGGCGGAACTCGTTCACGGTCGGGGGGGCCGGAACTCATGCGCGATCAGCTCCCGTCGCGGTGTTGCAGTGCCTTGACCACGGGCGCGTCGAGATGCAGATCGAGTTGCGGGAAAGCGATGACGACGCCGGCCTCTTTCAGCGCGAACCAGATCGCCTCGTTCATCTTCGAGCGGATCTGCTGCTGGCCGAACGGATTCGTGATGAATACCGAAACCTCCCAGTCGACCGACGACGATCCGAACTCTCTCATCGTGATGATCGGGTCGCGTGTCTTGTCGCGCCAGTCGATCGAACGGAGCGTCTCTTCCAGCATTTTGCGCACGCGCTTCATATCGGAATCGTAGGTAACGCCGACGACGCTGCGCAGGCGATACAGGCTGTCCTTCAACGTGTAGTTCTTGACGGTGGACGAGACGAGCACCGAGTTCGGGATGATCAGGTCTTCCTGATCGAGCGTGC
>JABDJQ010000152.1 GCA_013002425.1 Gemmatimonadota bacterium | reverse complement strand
TCGTTCTCCTGCGATAGCGCGACGCCGTGCCCGCGCATTCCGCGCGCGACCCGGGCGTTTTGCGCGCCGTGCGGAACCGCGTCCCCGGAACCGGGGTAGGATTCCCGAACCGCTTCCCGGGAGAACGACACTTTTGTAACGAAGTAACGATAAGGAGTCTCACTCATGTCCGTCACTCGTGAGGAGGGCATCGAACGAATTCGAGAGGAGGGGCGCACTTTCCGCCACCTCCAGGACCAGATCGCCCGCGTGATCGTCGGCCAGGAAGTCATGGTCGAGAAGCTGCTGATCGGGCTCCTGACAGGGGGTCACGTGCTGCTCGAGGGCGTCCCCGGTCTCGCCAAAACCCTGACGGTCAATACGCTCGCCGAAGCCGTGCACGGTACCTTCCGCAGGATTCAGTTCACGCCGGATCTTCTGCCCGCGGATCTGATCGGCACGCAGATCTACGATCCGAAAACGACCGAGTTTCTGACCCGCAAGGGTCCCATCTTCACCAACTTCCTGCTGGCCGACGAAATCAACCGCGCCCCCGCCAAAGTGCAGAGCGCGCTTCTCGAAGCGATGCAGGAAAAGCAGGTGACGATCGCGACGGAGACGCACCCGCTCGCCGATCCGTTCCTGGTCCTCGCGACACAGAATCCGATCGAGCAGGAGGGGACCTACCCGCTCCCCGAGGCTCAGGTCGACCGCTTCATGCTGAAGCTCAAGGTCGACTATCCGACGCGCGAAGAAGAGCGCACGATCATGGACCGCTGGGCCGGCGTCGAGAAGATCGCCGTCGAGCCCGTCGCGACTCTCGACGACCTGAAGCGCGCGCGCGCCGCGGTGCGCACGGTTCGGATCGACGAGAATCTCAAGGAGTACCTGGTCAACCTCGTCCATGCGACGCGGGAACCGGAAACGTACGGGCTCGACATCAAGGATCTCGTGGCGTTCGGCGCCTCGCCGCGCGCGACGATCTTCCTGAACCTCGGCTCGCGCGCGCTCGCGTTTCTCGACGGCCGTGACTACGTGATCGCCGACGACATCAAGGAACTCGCAAAAGACGTCCTGCGCCACCGCATTCTGCTGACCTACGAAGCGGAAGCGGAAGAGATCACGAGCGATCAGATCATTCAGAAGATCCTCGACCAGCTGGAAGTTCCGTAGACCGAGATGATTCCCAAAGAGCTTTTCAAAAAAGTTCGACGGATCGAGATCGTCACGCGTTCTCTCGTGGAGAACCTGTTCTCGGGCGAATACCATTCGACGTTCAAAGGACGCGGAATGGAATTCGACCAGGTGCGCGAGTACATGGAAGGCGACGACGTCCGTGCGATCGACTGGAACGTCACGGCGCGCATGAACCGCCCGTTCGTGAAGGAGTTCGTCGAGGAGCGCGAACTCGTCGTGATGCTCGCGGTCGACCTCTCCGCGTCCAGCGATTTCGGAACCGCCCGTAACTTCAAGTCTGAAATTGCGGCCGAGATCTGCTCGCTTCTCGCGTTCTCGGCGATCAAGAACAACGACAAGGTAGGGCTCCTTCTCTTCACCGATCGCGTCGAAAAGTACCTGAAGCCGCAGAAGGGGAAGAAGCACGTGCTGCGTGTGATTCGCGAACTCCTCTTCTATCGCCCCGACGGCAAAGGGACCGATCTCAACACCGGCCTCGACCAGCTGAACCACGTACTGAAGCGCCGCTCCGTGATCTTTCTCGTCTCCGATTTTCTGAAGCGCCCGGCGGATCGCCTGCTGCGCGTCACGAACAAGCGGCACGACCTCGTTGCCGTGCGCATATCCGATCGCCGCGAGCATGACCTCCCGAACGTGGGCTACGCCGAATTCGAAGATGCGGAAACGGGAGAACGCATGTTCGTCTCGACCGGATCCGAGACCTTTCGCGAACGGTACCGCCTCTACGCGGGGCACGAAGAGCGCGCCCTCCATGCGCAGTTCCGGAGCGCCGGCGTCGACCTGATCGACGTGACGACCGAGAGCGGCTACGTCGATCCGCTCGTGCAGTTCTTTCAGAAGCGTGTGCGGAGGCGCGGCCGATGAATCTCCGGCTTTCGACACCGGCTCTCGCCGTCGCCGCGTTCATCTCCCTCTGCGGCAACCCGTCAACCGCACTCGCGGAAACGACGGTGCGCGCGGAGGTCGACCGAACGACAGCCACGATCGGCGACCCGATCACGCTGACGATCACGCTCGAAACGGACCCGGGCTCCGGCGCGCTCCTTCCCGATCTGGGCGACGACGCCCTCGGGCAGTGGACCGTGCTCGCCGCACCGCCGGCAACCGAGTCGCTCATCGACGGCGTAACCCGCAGATCGCGCACACTCGTTCTCACCTCGTTCGATCTCGGCGAACACGAAGTGCCCTCGCTCACGGCGATCGGGGCTGACGCGAAGACGAGCCCGATTTCCCTCACGTTCGTATCTGTCGGCCTGGACGAGGACGGCGAACTGCGCAACGTAAAGGCGCCGGCCGCCGCGCCGAGAAACTGGCCGCGCGTTCTGATCCCGTGGGCCGCCGTACTCGTTCTCGCGATCCTGATCGTCTGGATCATCTATAGAATCAAGACGCGCCCGGCGGCCATAGACCCGACGCTGGCCGCAGTCGACCTGCGCCCGGCGCACGAAATCGCCGAAAAGGAACTCGCGGATCTGCTCGTGCGATGGGAGGCCGGGGGCGATTCCGACCCGGACCGACGGCAGTATTTCTACGACATCTCGCAGATCGTTCGCGCGTACATTCGCAATCGTTACGGACTGCCGGCAACCGAGCGCACGACGCGCGAAATCATGAACGAAATCAAAGTGGAGCGGATCGCGCCGGAGACCATCGGACGTCTTCGCACGCTTCTCACGGACTGCGATCGCGTGAAGTACGCGGCTGACTCCTCGCTCGAGGAACGTTTCGTCGAATATGTCGAGGCTTCTCACGCTTTCGTGCATGAAACGCGCGAGCACCGATCGCAGCCGGGCAGCAGCGAGGAGGCGGCATGATCTGGCGATTCGCCGAACCGTGGGTGCTCGCGTTCTTCCTGCCCGCGATCGCGTTCATGATCTGGCGCTACCGGCGCATGGCGAAACAGATGCCCCGCATCCGCTTCTCGTCGCTCGACATCGTGAAGCGCGCGAAACCTCCGCGCCGAAACTGGGCGCGCCACGTTCCGATCGCGCTCCGCCTGATCGCCGTGTTCCTGATCGCGATCGCACTGGCCCGGCCGCAGGCCGGCGCGCGCGGCGTGAACGTCGATTCCGAGGGCGTCGACATCCTGATCGCGCTCGACGTGTCGGGAAGCATGCGCGCGATCGACCTGAAACCGAACAACAGACTCGAAGCGGCCAAACTCGTCGCGAGCGACTTCATCGCCGGACGCGAAACGGACCGCCTCGGACTCGTCGTGTTTGCGGGCGTCAGCTTCGTACAATGCCCGCTGACCCTCGACTACGCCGTGCTGCAGAATCTGCTCCAGGAGATCCAGATCGGCATGGTCGAAGACGGCACGGCCATCGGCATGGCGATCGTGAACTGCGTGAACCGCCTGAAGGAGAGCGACGCCAAATCGAAGGTCGCGATTCTGCTGACCGACGGCGTCAACAACACGGGACGGATCGATCCCGAGACGGCCGCCCAGGTCGCGGAAGCGGTCGGCGTGCGATTCTATACGATCGGCGTCGGATCCGAAGGAGAGGCGCTCTATCCCGTGGACGATCCCGTCTTCGGGCGCCGGTACGTGAAGCAGCGCACGGAAATCGACGAGGCGATCCTGCAGCGCATCGCGGCCGACACGGGCGGCAAGTACTTCCGGGCGACGGACACAGAAGCGCTCCGCAATATCTTTCAGGAGATCGGTGAGCTCGAAAAGACGAAAGTCATCAGCGACGAGTTCGTCCATTACTCCGACCTCTTCGGCTTCTTCCTGCTTCCGGCGGCGTGCCTGCTTCTGCTCGAAATCACCGCGGGTTCTTTCTGGCTCAGGAGGTTTCCGTGATGCACTACGGCGCGCCGCTCTACCTCTACGCTCTCGTTCTCGTTCCGATCGTGTTCGCGCTCTTCTGGCGGGGA
>JABDJQ010000133.1 GCA_013002425.1 Gemmatimonadota bacterium | reverse complement strand
CCGCGAACGGCTCGCCCGGCCCCACCGTGACGCCCCCGATCGTAACCGGCGTCACCGCGCGCTCAGGCACAACGGGCGACCGTCCTGCTCCCGCACGGCTTTCGATCACGCCCGCCGCGATCTTCAGGATCTCGCGCGCCGCCGGGATTTCGTGCACGGGGTTTTCGGTCAGCGAAACGCGGATCGTATCGCCGATTCCTTCGGAGAGCAGCGTGCCGATCCCGGCCGCGCTGCGAATCCGTCCTTCCTCGCCCATGCCCGCCTCCGTCACGCCGACATGAAGCGGCGTCTTCCAGCCGCGCTTGTCGACTTCTTCCGCAAACAGGCGGTTCGCCGCGACGGTCACCGCCGGGATCGAAGCCTTGAGCGATACAACCACGTCGTGAAAGCCTAGGCGCTCGCAGACTTCGAGATACTCGATCGCCGACTGCACCATGCCGTTCGGCGTATCGCCGTACTCCGCAGTCATGCGCCCGCTGAGCGAACCGTGATTGACGCCCACGCGAAGCGCCGCGCCGTTCGCCTTCAGCTTCTCGACGAGCGGCCCGAACTGTTCGCGCACCCGCGCCGCGCCCGTCGCGAAGTCGCTGTCGTCGCGCGACCGCCCGCGCCCCGGCCGGTCGAAGTAGTTGCCCGGGTTCACGCGTACCTTTTCCATGATGTCGGCCGCGAGCATCGCCGCGTTCGGCGTGTAGTGAATGTCGGCCACGAGCGGCACATCGACACCCGCCTCGCGCACGCGCCGGTGAATCTCCCGGCACGACTCCGCGGCCTTCACCGACGGCACCGTCAGGCGCACGATCTGCGCCCCCGCGTTCGCCAGCGCGATCACCTCGGCGACCGAAGCCGCGATGTCGTTCGTGTCCGACACCGTCATCGACTGGATCACGATCGGATTGCCGCCCCCGACCAGGACACCCCCGATGCGCGCCGTGCGTGTTTCTCTCCGTTTCATAGCTATATTGTGGGTCAGAGCCCCCTCCCGTTCAACCCCGGGCCGCGCCGGGACCTCGTCCACGCCGTCCCGGTTGCTTTCGCCCCCCCTCCGCGCTACCTTCTGGAGGTTCCGGGCGATTCCCGGACGGAAGGAGCACCCTTGGCCGAATCGAAAAACAGCCCGCTCGCGATCTCCGACGGCTCCAAGCCGCGCGATCCCGCGATCCGCGTATCCCTGCTGCCGCGCGACACGAACGGCTTCGGCACGATCTTCGGCGGGATCATGCTCTCCTACATCGATCAGGCCGGCGCCGTCGCCGCGAAGCGAGTCACCGACCACACCATCGTGACCGTCAGCATGAAGGAAGTCATCTTCAAGAAGCCGGTCTATGTAGCCGACCTCATTTCGTTCTATGCATGCGTCACGAATATCGGGCGCACGTCGATCAGAGTCCATGTCTGGGTCGAAGCCGAACGCTCCAAGCTCCCGCGCGAAACCGTCCCCGTCACCGAAGCCGAAGTCGTGTTCGTCTGTGTCGACAAGGACGGCAACTCGATTCCCGTAGAGAGCTGACCCTGTTCCCGCCCGTGTCCGATTGACGCGCCCGCCCGTGTCAACGCCACCACACGCCCGCCGCCGCGCCCCTCCGCCGCACGTCCCGTGCGAATGACCACGGCCCGCAACTCTCGCTCGGGACACGGTTTATCCGTCTTTACCCCGGTTTGACGGCTCCGGCACACCGCTTGCGTATATCAGAGGCAGGTAGTGCTCGCTCACACGGGAGGTAATGATGAAAACGACAGCAACCGCATGGAATCTCGCCCTGGTGGGCCTCGTGGCCGCGGTCTGCATGGCCCTCGCGGCGCCCCTCGTGTGGGCGGACGGCTACGTCCGGATCGAAGCCGACAGCGACGGCCGGTACAATGTGGGCGTCGGCTATTCCAGCTACGATGACGACTATTACGACGACGGTTACGGCGGCTGGTACGAAGACGAACTCGCGCCATACGGCCGCTGGCGATATATCGAATCGCTGGGCGCCGAACTCTGGTTCCCGTACGTCGACGACACCTGGCGTCCGTACACCGACGGCCACTGGATCAACACGAAACACGGCTGGACCTGGGTCGCCTACGAACCGTGGGGCGAAATCCCCCATCACTTCGGTCGCTGGGTCTATCTGAAGCGCGCCGGCTGGGGCTGGGTCCCCGGCGATGAATGGGGTCCCGCGTGGGTCACCTGGGGCGTTGCCGACGGCCATATCGGATGGGCCCCGATCCCGCCCGCGAACTGGATCTACAACACCCGCGTCAACTACGAATACTGCGGCAACGTAAGCTACGGCTACGGCGGCGACTTCGGCTATCACCGGAGCGGACTCGACTTCAGCCTGTGGGTCTTCGTCTCCAACGGACGCTTCTACGACTCGCACGTTCGCCTGCATCTCGCATCCGCCGGACGCGGCGCCGGATGGTTCCACGCACGAAGCGTGCTTCCCATCGGACCGCGGCTCCATTCGCACTACGTGAGCCGCTACTGCGCCACGCCGATCCGAACCGTTGTCGTCGAGCGCTATATCCACAACTACGGCAGCCACAGGATCGCCTACTACAAGCCGCACGGTCAGACGCAGAAGATCAAGGAGCGCGGCAGGTACGGTGTCTACACCAAGCGGCAGCCCGTCTATCGCGCGCAGTCCAAGCGAAGCAGCGACAAGCACAGAAGCGCCAAGATCGTTCCGAAGTCGAACGTGACGAATCGTTCGAACAAGGCGAACACGCAGTCCGCGCGTTACAAGGCGACTGAGACGAGGTC
>JABDJQ010000102.1 GCA_013002425.1 Gemmatimonadota bacterium | reverse complement strand
GGGAGTGGCGGACGGTATCGAACGGCGTTTTCACGGGACGAAGCGGCAGGCTGGCGTGGCGCCGCGGGCCCTGGTCGATTCCCGTGCGCTGGGAGGGGGACGGCGGGCGCGAGCGATGGAACGACCGGAGAACGGCGGCGGTTGCATGGAAGCGCGCCGCGTCGACAGTCGTGATCGGGCACTACGATCTGCGGTGGGGGAACGGCTTTCTGGTCGACTCCTCGCCCGGCTGGGGGACGCCTTCGCGTCCGGCAGCCGACAGAAGGACACGCCTCCGCGCGTACGATTCCCGGGTCGAAAACCGCGCGTTCTTCGGGCCCGCGGCATTCGTGACTCATCGCGGATGGAAACTCGGAGGCGCGCTCTCGCTTCATCGTCGCGATGGCAGGATCGACCGCGAGGGCATGGTCAGTTCCTGGGACGACGGAGGCTACCATCGCACGGCGGCCGAGCGGCGCTCCCGCGCGCGGGTTCGCGAAACTTTCGCGAGCGGTTTCGCGGAGGGCGCATGCAGGGGGGCGGCACTGTCTGTCACGGCGTTCACTGTCTCTTACGACCCCGGGTGGAGCGGAGGGAGCGTGGAGAGGAAGCCGGACGCGATGCGCGGCGACCGCGCGTCCGGGATCAGCGCCGGGGCCAGGCTGCCATGGCGCGCGACCGAGTGGTCCGCAGACCTGGCGACAACGGGGGGACGAAACGGGGTCGCCGGCCGTCTCTCGATGCGCGCCTCCGGGAAGCGATCGTTTCAAGTCACCTGGCAGCGACTCGGGAAACGTTTTCACGCCATGAGGAGCGGCGCGTATCACCGGCTGCGATCGTCCCCCCGCGGCCAGGAGAGCGCGCTCGCCATCGCCCGCGTTCCGGGGCGCGGCTTGGTCTTTACGGCCCGCCTTCTCGCCTATCGGTCGCTCGGGCGCACGTTCTTCGAGTCCGGGGGGGAGAGCGGCGTGGAATTCCGGGCGGGCTGGGAGCGGGGCCGCATGCGGGTCGAGTGGGATCGAAGACGCGAGTGGGAGAGCGGAGACCCCGAGGATCGGGTTCGATGGGGCGCCCGGTTCCGGCTCGAGCGCCCTCTCGCGGGCGTTCATGGCAGTCTGGCGCCTTTCTGGGTCGCGCAGCGGGAAGACCGTGCGGACGGAGTGCGCCGCGCGTCCGGCACCGGCGCCGTTCTGACGTGGGGGCCCTTTCAGGTGTCACTGGTGCGTCTGCTGGCGCGGGACGCTTCGCTCGTGCTTCCCGCGGTCACACTCGGAGGCGCCTTTCCTGCGCGCTCCTACGGCCGCACGGGCGGCCCCTGGCGCATGCGCGGGGGAATGCGATGGAACGGCCCCGGACGGCTCGAGGCGCACTGTTCGGTCGCTGAGGGCGAGTGGGGCGTCCTCCTGCGCAAGAGAGGCTCGATTCGCTGACCGCGCACGGGGCGAACCGTTCTTTTCGCCCCCCTTGGGACAAATGTGCTTACAATGGGCGGAACGATTCAGAATCGCGTCAATTCGGCCGATACTCCTCCTATCGGAAGCAATCGAGGAGGTTTTACGCGTATGTACTGCAAATATTTCGGATTCTCGGAAGATCCGTTTCAACTGACGCCCGACCCGCAGTTCCTGTTTCTCGACGAGATCTATCGCGAAGCGATGGCGCATCTCGAGTACGGGATCGAGACCGGGAAGGGTTTCGTGCTCCTTTCGGGCGAAGTGGGAACGGGGAAGACCACTCTGGTTCACGCGCTCCTCGACCGCTTTCGAGAGGAAGTGAACACGGCTTTCGTCTTTTCGACGGCCATGGACTTCGTCGAACTGCTGAAGCTTGTCCACGACGACTTCGATACCGGCGTGACCGGTGACTCCGAAGCCTTTCTGCTGATCGAACTGAACCGGTACCTCTTGAAGCAGTATCGCGAAGGGAAGCGGTGCGTCCTGATCTTCGACGAGGCGCAGAACCTCTCCGTGCCGCTGCTCGAGAAGATCCGGATGCTCTCGAATCTCGAGTCGCGCAAATCGAAGCTGATTCAGATTCTGCTCGTCGGCCAGCCGGAACTCGCGGCGAAGCTGCAGCGGAACGATCTGCGCCAGCTCCGTCAGCGCGTGGCGGTGCGGTTTCATCTGCCGCCGATGTCGCGCGAACGCGCCGACGACTACATCGCGTATCGCCTGGCCCGGGTCGGTTCGGCTCACCGGGGGCTGTTCGAACCGGAAGCGCTCGAACGGATCTACGCCGAGTCCGAGGGAATTCCGCGCATCATCAACGTGCTCTGCTCGAATGCGCTGCTGCTCGGGATGGGAGCCGCGACGACTTCGATCACGGCGGACATGATCGACGAAGTGATCGCGGACCTGACGCGCGGCGTTCCCGAAGGCACGATTCCCGGCATCGGCGACGATGTGGCGCAGACGATCGCGCACGAAGCTCTCCACGGCGGCGCTCCGGCGGACCGGCCGTGGAACGGCTGGGAAGACGACCGTCCGCTCACGGCGGAAGAGGCGGCGCAGTACCTGCGCGTGTCCACGAAGACGATACGCGCTTTCTTCACGAAGGGCGTCGTGCCGGCCTCCAAGATCGGCCGCGGATGGCGCGTGCTCAAAGCGGATCTCGACGCGTACATTCGAACCGCCGCCGGGGCGCAGACGCCCGGCGCCGGGACCGAACCGGATACGACGTTCGCGGAGCAGTGGAAGAAGAACGTCATGACCGACGACAAACGGCCGCACGGAAATGAACCCGAATCGAAGCCGGAGACGGCAAAGGACACGCATGAAGATACTGGTCACGGGGGGAGCGGGGTACATCGGCAGTCACACGGTGAAGGAACTGTCGAAAGAGGGCTACCGTCCCGTCATTCTCGATAATCTGTCCGAAGGGCATCGCGGCGCGCTGACCGAAGGGAGCTTTCACGAAGTCTCGCTCGACGATCGCGACGCGGTGAAGCGCGTCGTCGAGTCGGAAGGCATCGATGCCGCGATCCATTTCGCCGCCTCGTGCTACGTGGGCGAGTCGATGAGCGATCCGCTCAAGTACTATCGCAACAACTCGATCAACGCGTTGAACCTTCTCGAGGTCCTCGTGGAGGCGGGCGTGCGGAAGTTCGTGTTCTCTTCGACATGCGCGACATACGGCGACCCGGTGAAGCTGCCTCTCGACGAGGAGCACCCTCAGAACCCGGTCAACGTCTACGGGGAGACGAAGCTCGTCGTCGAACGCGTTTTGCGCGCGCTCGACCGATCGCACGATTTCAGGAGCGTCATGCTCCGCTACTTCAACGCTTCGGGCGCGGACCCGGACGGACGGCTCGGCGAAGATCACCGCCCCGAAACGCATCTGATTCCGCTCGTGCTGCAGGTCGCGCTCGGCCAGCGGAAGGAGATCGGCGTCTACGGCGACGACTACGATACGCCCGACGGAACCTGCATCCGCGACTACATTCACGTGGTGGATCTCGCCCAGGCCCATGTGCGGGCCCTCCGCTATCTCGAGAACGGCGGCGACAGCCGCGCTTTCAACGTAGGCACCGGCAACGGGTTCTCGGTGCGCGAGGTCATCGATTCCGCCCGCAGGATCACGGGGCACCCGATCCCCGAGCGGGTCACGCCGCGCCGCGAGGGAGATCCGGCGGAACTCGTGGCGAACAGTACGCGTATACGTAGTGAACTGGGATGGGACCCGGAGTTCACTTCGATCGACGCGATCATGAAGACCGCCTGGGAGTGGCATCGCGCTCACCCCGACGGCTACGCGGATTGATTTCCGAAGGGCCCTGCACTACTATGACCGCGTCCCCCTTGAAAGGAGCAGCCCATTGACTGCCTTGAAGATAAGGATCGCTCTCTTCGTTCTCGCTGCCGGACTCGTTCTCGGTTGCGGGAAGTCGGGTGAAGAGGCGGCCAAGAACGATACGAACTCGAGCGCTCTCTCCGCGCCGGAATTCATTGTGACGTCGTATACGGGTGAAGAGACGTATTCGCTCGACGGTTATAAGGGAAAAGTGCTGATTCTCGACTTCTGGGCGACCTGGTGCGGTCCGTGCAAGCGGGAGATTCCCCACTTCAATCAGCTCTACGCGAAGTACAAGGACGAAGGCCTCGAGATCCTCGGCGTCTCGCTCGACGAACAGGGACCGGGAGCGGTGGAGCGTTTCGTCGCCTCGATTCCGATCGATTACGGCAATGCCATGGCGAACCGCGAAGTGGTTACGGCCTACGGGCCGATCAGCGCGATTCCGACGACGTTCGTGATCGATCGCAAGGGCCGCGTGCAGCGCCGCTTCGTCGGCTATCAGGACGTGAGCGTCTTCGAAGAAGTGTTGCAGCAGCTTCTCTAGAACGGACGGCGGCATGACGGGGAACGAGCGTCGGATGCAGTGGTTCGGTGCCATTGCGCACGGCCTCTGCCACGCCTACATGCTGATCTTCCCCGCGATTCTGCTGATCATGGTCTCCGATTTGAGCGCCGACCTTTTCCGGGTCGGCGTTCTCGGCAACGTCGCGTATTTCGCGTTCGGGTTCGGCGCGATTCCCGCCGGCTATCTGGCGTCCCGCTTTTCGTCGCGCACCGTGGTGCTCACGTTTCTCTACGGGGCGGCGATCACGGCGGTCGCCCTGTCGTTTCTTCCGTCGATCCAGGCCCTGTACGCGGGATTTCTCCTGCTCGGACTGTTCTGTTCCCTCTATCATCCCGCGGGGCTGTCGATCATCGCGACGATCAAGGATCGCGGACCGGCCATGGCGTATCACGGCGTTTCGGGAAATCTCGCGATCGCGTTCGCGCCGCTGCTCTTCGGGACGGTCGGCATGTACGGCGGCTGGCGCGGGGCTTATCGCGTGGCGGGAATCGCCGGGATCGCGCTCGCGTTCCTCGCGCACAGAATCACGTTCGACATGCCGCACGAAGAGCGGCCGTCCGCGGAGAAGCAGGGCGGCCGGTTCGCGGAAGAAGGGCGGGGCATTCATCTCGCCCTGCTCTATCTGATCGTGGCGCTCAACGGCTTCATCTATCGAGGCGTTCTCACGTTCCTGCCCTCGTGGTTCGCGGAGGCCGGCGGTTCGAATCTGGCCCAGGCCGGACTCGTGACCTCGCTGGCGCTCACGCTCGGAATCGCGGGGCAGGTTTTCGGCGGACGCGTGTACCGTACCGGGTTTCCGGAGCGGTCGCTTCTGTTTCTGGGGATCGTCGCGCTCCCGCTGCTCGCGTGGATCGGACGTCTGCCCCTCGCCACTTCCGGCGTGATCGCCGCCGCCTTTCTGTTCGTGCATTTCGCCACTCAACCGGTGACGAACAGTCTCGTGGCACAGTACACTCGCAGTGGAAAGCGGAGCATCGGGTACGGGTTTTCGTTCTTTCTCGGTTTCGGGACCGGATCCTTCGCGTCGAGCGCTTCCGGTTATGTCGCGAGGAACGACGGGATCGCCGCGGTCTTTCCGTTTCTCGCGTGGTTTGCAGCTGGTATCGTCGTGATCGGATCCATCCTCGCCGTGCGCGCGGGGCTTCATCCTCACGTCTCGAAGTAAGAAGCAAGGAGCCCGGTTTGCCCAAGAGAGTTCTGTCGCAGTTTCTGACGCAGGTGAACGAGCCATGGCAGCGTGTCGATCTCGGTATTCTCGACGACAGGTATCGCGTGTGCATGGTCTGGTACAAGGGGGAGTACTTTCCTCACAAGCATGACGCGGACGAGTTCTTTCTCGTGCTGCAGGGTTCGATCGAGATTCAGTTCCGCAGTTCGGTCGTCAAACTGAGGCGCGGCGAGTCGTATCTGATCAAGAAGGGCCGCCCGCATCTTTCGCGATCCGTGCGTGGCGCGCACGTGCTCGTGTTCGAAGCGAAAGATCTCTCCACGGACGAGGTCAGGAATCTTGCGGGCTTTCGTTAACGGATCGATCGGACCGCCGTTTCGCGCGGCGGGCGTTCTGGTCGAAGGAGACCGGATTGCGACCGTGGCTCCCGACGATACGATACGCGCGCTTGCACGGGAGCGCGGCGCCGAGATCGTCGATCTCGAGCGCGGGACGCTCCTCCCCGGGTTCCAGGACGCCCACGTTCACCTTTATCTCGCCGGACAACACGAGGCGCGGCTCGACCTCGCGGCCGCGCGCAGCATCGCCGAGGTCGAGCGCGAGGTTCGCGCCTTCGCCGCGCGGGAATCGGCCCCCGTTCTGTACGCTTTCGGACTCGATGAATCGCAGCTTCTCGAGAAGCGACTCCCGACGCGAGACGAGCTTTCCGATGTCGCAGGCGACCGGCCGCTCGTCGTTTTTCGCGCATGCCGTCACGTGGCGGTACTGAACGGGCGCGCTCTGGAGAAAGTGCCCGCGGAGTTCGCGCTCGTGGACCGGATGACCGGCCGCATCGAAGAGGATTCGTTGTTCCGTCTCGAGAAGGAGGTGTTCGTTCCCTCGACGGAAGAACGCAGGCGCTGGATCCGGCAGGGGGAGGAGAAGGCGTTCTCGCTCGGGATTACGACCGTGCACGAGATCAAGGGCGCGGCCGTTGCCGAAGCGTACCGCGCCATGGCGGCGGACGGATCGCTTCGCCTTCGCGTCTTCTACTTTCTCTACGGCGAATGGGAGGAAGCGCTCCGCGCGCGCGATCGGTTCGCGGGGCTTCCGATTCATTTCGGCGGGTACAAGATCTTTGCCGACGGCACGATCGGGGCGGAAACGGCGGCGGTCCACGAGCCGTATGCGGGGGGCGGGCGCGGAAGTCTCATGTGGGACGATCAGGATTTGAAGGCGCTGTTCATGAAAGCGGCCCGCGCGGAAATGCCGGTCATGTGCCACGCGATCGGAGACCGGGCGATCGATCAACTGCTCCGTGTGCGGCTCGAGGCCGGCGGCTCGATCCCTTTTCTGCGCATGGAGCATGTGGAGATGCTGCGGGAAAAATCTCTCGCCGACGTCGTTCGCGGCGGCTGGAAACTCTGTCTTCAGCCGAACTTCGCGCATCAGTGGCAGGGCGCAGGCGGTTTCTACGAAACGCGGCTCGGACAGGAGCGGGCGCGTTCCATGAACCGGATTCGTTCGTGGCACGATGCAGGAGTTCCCGTCGCGTTCGGTTCGGACGGCATGCCGATCGATCCCCTGTACGGAATGCGATCCGCCATGGAGCATCCGAACCCCGAAGAACGGTTTGACTGGGAGGACGCGTTTTCACTCTATTCGCGGGCGCCGGAGAGCTTCGTTCAGGGCGGGGGAGACGCGGGCGCGATCGCCGAAGGGATGCGCGCCGACCTGAACTGGGTGCGCGTTCCCCATCAGGAGATTCAGGCGATGCGTACCGAAGATATCCGGCTCACGCTCGCGGGCGGGGAGGTCGTGCATGAGCGATAACGATCTGGATCTTTTTCCCGGCGAATCGAACCGTGCCGGCGAACCGGGGGGCACCGGGCGCGACGCGCATCGGCCGCTTGCGGATCGATTTCGGCCGCGAACATGGGAGGAGTTCGCGGGCCAGGCGCATCTCGTAGGCGAGGACGGCCCCGTTCGCAGACTCGTCCGGAGCGGCCGACCGTTTTCGTGCATTCTGTGGGGTCCGCCCGGCACGGGAAAGACGACTCTGGCGCGTCTCATCGCGTCTTCGTCGGGGGCGCGTTTTCTCGAGTACTCGGCCGTGCTCTCGGGCGTGAAGGAGATCCGCATTGCGGTCGAAACGGCACGGGTCGAGCGGACGCGAAACGAGCGGGCCACCATTCTCTTCGTCGACGAGATCCATCGGTTCAACAAGTCGCAGCAGGACGCGTTTCTTCCGCACATGGAGAACGGAACGATCTATCTGATCGGCGCGACTACGGAAAACCCGTCGTTCGAAGTGAACGCCGCGCTCCTTTCGCGGACGCGCGTTTTCTGTTTGAATCCGCTCGAAGAGGGCGAACTGCTGGAGATTCTGGATCGCGCGCTCGCGCTGGCCGGTGAAGAGACGGGGGCGAAGGCCGCTGCGCTCGATGAAGATGCGCGCGAATGGCTTGCGCGGTTCGCCTCGGGAGACGCGCGCGCCCTCCTCTCGCTTCTCGAACTGGTGATCACGGGCGCGTCCCGGGACTCCGTCACGGTAGAGGAGCTGCAGAGGATCGCCGGTCGGCGCACGCCGCTTTACGACAAGAGCGGCGAGTCGCACTTCAATCTGATCTCGGCGCTTCAGAAGAGCATACGCGGGAGCCACCCGGACGCCGCGCTTTACTGGGCCGCGCGCATGATGGAAGCGGGGGAGGATCCGCTCTATCTGCTGAGACGGTTGATCCGGATCGCGATGGAGGACGTCGGGCTCGCCGTCCCGAACGCTCTCCGGTACACGCTCGACTGCGCCGAGACGTATCATCGCCTCGGCTCGCCGGAGGGCGATCTCGCGATCGCGCAGGCCGTGCTCTTTCTTGCCCACGCCCCGAAGTCGAACCGGGTGACGGCTGCCTGGAGCGCGGCGTGCGAGGCCGCCCGGGCGCATCCCGACGGCGCCGTCCCGCTTCACCTGCGCAACGCGCCGACGAAACTCATGAAGGGGATGGGGTACGGGCGCGATTACGCTTACGACCATGCGGATCCCGAAGGGGGGCTGGCGCAGGATTATTTCCCGAAGGGAATGGAAGGGACGCGTTTCTACGACCCGACGGACGGCGGCTTCGAAAAGGACCTGCGCGGGAAGCGCGAGCGATGGGAGAAGGCGAGGAAGGAAGCGCGGCGGCGCGCCTCGAGAGAATCGGGCGAGGGGAACGATTGAAGCGCCGGGCGCGGCTCTCGCGACGACCGGCGGCGCCCGCGATCAGTCGGAGAACGCGAAGCGGACGATGAAGTAGAACGCGGCCACGGCGTCTTTCCAGCCGATTTTCTTCCCCTCCGCGTAGTCGCGGCCGTCGTAGGTGATTCCGATTTCGTAAACGCGGCACTTCCGGCGCGCGATCTTCGCCGTGACTTCCGGTTCGAAACCGAACCGATTCGCGCGCAAAGGGATCGACTTCAGAATGTCGGCCTTGAAGACTTTGTAGCAGGTTTCCATGTCCGTCAGATTGAGGTTCGTGAACATGTTGGAAACCAGCGTGAGGAGCTGATTGCCCACGAAGTGCCAGAAGAGATGGACGCGTCCCGCCTCGCCCCCCTTGAAACGGGAACCGTAAACGACATCGGCCCTGCCGTCGATAATGGGAGCGATGAGGCGAGGGTACTCGCGCGGGTCGTATTCGAGGTCGGCGTCCTGCACGACCACGAGATCGCCCTGCACCTGGGGGATGCCGGTCCGGATCGCGGCCCCTTTTCCCTGGTTCACTTCATGGTGAAAAACGCGCACATTGTCGTATTCCTGCGCGATTTTCTCCAGGATGGCCTTCGTATTGTCCGTCGAGCAGTCGTTCACCATCACGAGCTCCTTGTCGACGTCCACGGCCTGGACGCGGGAAACGAGCTCTTCGACCGTCCGCTCTTCGTTATAGACGGGAATAATCACCGAAAGGCGCAAGAATCAATCTCCTTGGTGGTGCGTTCCGCGGGCGGAACCGGGCCATGAATCAAGGCTCAGAGCGTATCGGCCCGGCCGCTTAAGTGTCAATGAAAAGTAGGAGTTACACTTGACAATCACGAACCCGCTACGTACGGTCCGGAATGTGAAAGCCCTTCTGTCCATTACGGTCTGCCTCGCGTCCGCCTTACTGTGTTTCGGCTGCCGGTCGCATTCCGGCAACACCTCGAATGCGGCGGCCTCGGAGATTCCCCTGGCGGAAGCGCCGGCGGTTTCGATGCTGCTGCCGGCAGTCGCCGGCTCGCTCGAGAGAGGGGAAACGCCGATGGGCTGGTTTCTGCAGCGCGGGATCGAACACAACACGGCCAGCGGGATACTCGACGCGCTCGGCGATCTGCTCCCGATGTCGCGTTTCCGCCCCGATGACGAACTCACGCTCGAATTCGACGAAGCCGGCGAGGCGATCCGGTTCCGGGTCGAGCGCCGCAACCGTTCGCAATATGTAGTGGAAGCGGATGGAAAAGAATGGAGCGCGCGCGAACAGGAACCGGTGTATCGCAAGGGAATCGCGCGTTTCGAAGGGACGATTCAGAGCTCGCTCTGGGAATCACTGCTTCGCGAGGGCGCCTCGCCTGCCCTGGTCGTGAAGTTCGCGGACGTGTTCGCGTGGACGTTCGACTTTCTGACCGATTGCCGCGGCGGGGATCGCTTCGAGATTCTCGCGGAGACCCTTTACGAAGGGGACGAGTTCGCCGGCTTCGGTGATATTCTCGCCGCGAATTACGAAGGCGAGAGGGGCGAGGTCGACGCCGTCCGCTACACTCTGAACTCGGGCAAGAAGTCCTATTTCGCGCGCGACGGAGAGTCCCTCCAGAAGATCTTCCTGAAGTCGCCGCTGAATTTCAGGCGCATTTCGAGCGGGTATACGAATGCCCGTTTTCATCCGATTCTGAAGAAGTACCGTCCGCATCTCGGCATCGACTACGCGGCCGACACGGGAACGCCGGTCGTCGCGATCGGGGACGGAGTCGTCACCCGCGCCGGCTGGAACGGCGGGTTCGGCAATTTCGTGGAGATCAAACACAATCGCTCGTACGTCACGTGGAGCGGACATCTTTCGAAGTACGGCAAGGGAATCAAGAAGGGAGCGCGCGTCAAGCAGGGCCAGATCATCGGATACGTAGGCTCGACCGGGCTCTCGACCGGACCGCATCTCGATTTTCGCATGAAACATAACGGGAAGTTCGTGAACCCGCTCAAGATCGCCGTCCCTTCCGCGGATCCCATACCCGCGGAAGAGCGCACCGATTTCAAAATCGTCTCGCGGCAGTTCTTCGCGGCGCTCGGCGCTCTTCCGAACGGACCCCTCGAGGCCGGTTCGGAGCAGGTTTGCCAGCTTCTGGCTTCGGCCCGTATGCCTCATGCAACGGCCGGCGGCGACCGGATCGTCCCCTAGGAATCTTACAGGAGACTGCAATGCCTCACGACCTCGTGCCCGGACTCGTCCAGGGCGGAGACAAGATCATTCTGCTCGTTCTCGACGGTCTCGGCGGCCTGCCCGACCGTTCGGGGAAGACCGAACTCGAAGCCGCTTCCAAGCCGAACCTCGATCGCCTCGCGAAGAAGGGGGCACTCGGCCTCATCGATCCCGTGGCGACGGGGATTACGCCCGGAAGCGGGCCGGGGCATCTCGGCCTCTTCGGCTACGATCCGCGCC
Source organism: Gemmatimonadota bacterium (assembly GCA_013002425.1). GTDB lineage: Bacteria > Orphanbacterota > Orphanbacteria > Orphanbacterales > Orphanbacteraceae > JABDJQ01. The sequence goes on along the minus strand of JABDJQ010000102.1, from coordinate 1,378 downwards.
ATTACGATATCGGCCGGGGTGTGCTTGCGGCGCTCGGGATCGGGTTCGACATACGGGAGTCCGATCTGGCGGCCCGCCTCAATTTCGCGACGTTCGATTCCGGAGGGAACGTGACGGATCGCCGTGCGGGCCGGATCGAAACCGAGGAGTGCGAACGGCTCGTCAAACTGCTGGACGCGATCGAACTGCCCGGTGTCGAGACCTTCGTTCGGCCGGTGAAAGAGCATCGGGCGGCGGTGATATTTCGAGGCCCGGGGCTCGGCGAGAACGTAAACGACTCGGACCCGCAGGCCGTCGGCGTCCCCCCGCGCAAGATCGTCGGCGAAGACGACGAGAGCAGAAAGACCGCGGATCTCTCGAACGCGTTCATGGCCGAAGCGCGGAAAGCGCTGGCGAGCGAGGAGCGCGGCAACGGCGTGCTGATGCGCGGATTCGCGCGCTACCAGAAAATCCCTTCGTTCCAGTCCCGGTTCGGATTGAACGCGATTGCGATCGCGATGTACCCGATGTACCGGGGCGTGGCGAAGCTCGTCGGCATGGAGCCGCTCGACGTGCGGGGGAAGATGACCTCTCTTTTCGAAGCCGTCACGGCGCACTACAACAGCTACGATTTCTTCTACGTGCACGTCAAAGATACCGACAAGTACGGCGAAGACGGCGACTACGAGGCGAAGAAGAAGGCGATCGAGCAGGTGGACCGCCTGATCGCGCGCTTCGACGATCTCCCGGACAAGGTGCTCATGGTCACGGGCGATCATTCGACCCCTTCGCAGATGAAGGCGCATTCGTGGCACCCCGTTCCGTTTCTGCTGAGCGGTCGCCGCGTGCGACCCGACGCCACGACGCAGTTCGGCGAAGAGGCGTGCAGCCGCGGAAACCTCGGACGTTTTCCCGCGATCGAAATGCTCCCGCTGGCGCTTGCGAACGCCGGGCGGCTCATGAAATACGGGGCGTAGTTCGTTGCGTCTCGTGCCGGAGCGGGTGCAGCGCGCACTGATCCCGATACTTGCCGGCGTAACGGCCACGGTTTCGTTTCAAAACGGCGCGCCGGGAGCGCTCGGACTCGTCTGCCTCGTTCCCTTCGTGCTTCTCCTTCACGCCGAGCGTGATTCACGGCGCGGTTCGTTTCGTGTCGGATACTGGTTCGGCGTGGGTTTCTTCGCGGCGCTCCTCTACTGGATCGCGCTTCTCGCCGACAGCGAAATCCCGATTCGCGGACTGACCGGCGTCGGCTGGTTCGTGCTCTCGCTCGTGCTCGGCCTCGTCTACGGCCTTGCCGCCTTTCTCTCCAGTCTCTTGCGTCGCTTTCTTCCAGGGCCGCTGGCGCTCGCGCTCGCGTGGGTCGCGCTCGATTACGGCCGTTCGCTCGGTTCGCTCG
>JABDJQ010000098.1 GCA_013002425.1 Gemmatimonadota bacterium | reverse complement strand
CGAGCGAACGATCTTTCACGTGGAAGGGGGGATCGGTCTCTTCGGATCGGCCGCGGTCGATTCGATCGGTCTGTTCGTGCTTCCGCGCGAATAGCGGCAGGCGCTTCAGCCGCGGAAGCTTCGTTCGCCCCGCCTCAGTACGAATCGGACCTGCCATACGGAACGCCGGTGTACGAGAGAGGCGCCACGTGCGCGGCGGCCTCGCTGCCGATGCCGGGCGGGGCGGGGAACGTTTCATCCGCGCCCGACGCGGCCACGCCCGCCTGGAAGATTGTCGTCCCCGTCGCGATGTCGAGCCAGTGGAAGTCGTAGAGCCCCGGGGTAATCCCCTTCGCGCCGAGCTCACCGGCGCGGTTCGACGCGTACAGCACGTATTCGTCCGCCCCGTTGGAGAGACAGTACTCCGTATCCCCGAACGCGAGATCGTTTCGCGGCGTCATCGACGCGTAGTTCGTCTGCTCCATGAAATCGATCAGCACGCGGCAGTCCGCCAGATCGCTTGCGCTCGTCGTCGCGATATCCCACCCGAGAACCATCACGTAAGCGCCCGCCATCGCCGACGCCCAGTTCTTCCGGCGCGCGTTCGCGCCGTCCCCGTGCATCGCCGACTCCGACATGTTCAGGTTGTAATCGCCGTCAGCCAGCATATGGGCGTTCTCCATCAGCGTGTAGACTTCCGCCGGCGTCGACTCCGGGATCTGCACGGCGAACTGATCGATATTCGGGTCGTTCGCGAACTCGCTGAAGTCGATGCCTGTCTGCTTGTGCACGGCGACGACATGATCGAAGTCGTCGGCGCCCCTCACGATCGACGCCATATACGAAATGCGCTCTGCGCTGAACGCTTCGGCGTATTCTTCCGCAAGCACCCATATGATGTTTTCGAGATGCTCGAATCGGTTGACGATGCCGGCGATGAAGTTCACTTCCTGGAGCGGGGGAATCGAGTCGGTCGCGGTGTCGCATTCCCAGAGACAGGCGCTGTCGTCGTAGAGAAAGAAATACACGACGATCCCCGCCGCATCCATCGCCTGGAACCACGTCTCCCACTGATCGAGGATATCGGGATCGAGCGCGTTCGACTTGTCCGAGTCGATGAACGGATTCTCGGTGGGCCCGCCGTCGCCGCCGTCCGAGCGAACCGCCTGAAGATAGATGCAGTTGCCGCCCCACTGCGCGAGCTTGTCGATCAGAAGAAGCTGGTCGCCGGTGCGCGTGCCGTCGGCGTTCCGTGTGCCGCGATACAGAAAGCCTTCGGGGTCGCCGGGCCCGGCCATGTAGAAGGTGCGCCCGTCGGCGTACATGAGGTAGGCGGGATTGCCGGGATCGACCACGATCTGGTCCGGCCCCGCCGTGGACTGCGTGACAACCACGGGCGGTTTCGCGGGAAGGCGCGTCGCATCGGCGCCGCCGGGCGCGGAAGGATTCTCCCGGCCGCATCCGGCGCCCGACGCCAGCATGATAAACGAAATCAATACGAGTCGAATCGCGCGCATTCTTCTCCGAAACAGATCGATCTGTCGTTCAGGGGGATCATGAACCGTGAGCCTGAAACTTCGGGCAGAGGATTATTATACCATGAATACGCGTGCGACGAGGCCGGGGGGCGAAGCGCGGGTGCGGAAGCTCCGTGACTCGAAAGATTACGGCGTGAACTCGAAGTAAGTCGAAGTGCCGGGGCCGACGGGAAGTCCGAGCGCGAATACCCAGACGTAGAAGAGCACCACCCATCCGATCAGGAAGAAGATCGTGTACGGGATCATGGTGCTGATCAGCGTGCCGATGCCGAGCTTCTTGTCGTAGCGCGCGGCGAACGCGAGGATGAGACCGAAGTAGCTCATCATCGGCGTGATGATGTTCGTCGTGCTGTCGCCGATGCGATACGCCGCCTGAATCACTTCGGGCGCGTAGCCGACCTTCATGAGCATCGGGACGAAGATCGGGGCTGTCACTGCCCACTGTGCGCTCGCGCTGCCGAGCATCAGATTCACGAAACCGCACATCAAAATGAACGGCATGAACACGAGCGAGTTGTCGAGGCCGATCGCGGTAATGGCGTCGGCGCCGAGGACCGCGAGGATCGAGCCGAGGTTCGTTTCGCGGAAGAAGGCGACGAACTGCGCGGCGAAGAACACGAGCACGATGTAGAGGCCCATCGAACTCATGCCGGCCGCCATGGCGTTGATTACGTCCCTGTCGTTCCGCATGGTGCCGACAGCGCGCCCGTATACGAAACCCGGTACGAGGAAGAACACGAAGATCATCGCGACGACCGACCGCAGGAACGGCGAAGGCATGAGGCCGCCCGTTTCCGGATCGCGCAGCACGCCCCACCCGGGGAGCGACGAGAGCAGCGGAATGCCGGGGCCCGCGCACCAGATGAAAAGAAACACGAGTACGAGTGTAGAGAGGGCGGCGCGCGCGAGACCGCGGCGTTCGTTCGGTTCGAGCGGAGCGAGCGACGGGTTCTTGTCTACGGAGTCGTCCGCCAGGTCGTGGTCATAGGGGCCGAGGCGCGGTTCGACGACCTTCGTCGTGACGAGAGTGCCGACGATCGTGATCAGAAAGCTCGAGAC
>JABDJQ010000096.1 GCA_013002425.1 Gemmatimonadota bacterium | reverse complement strand
ACACGCTTCCCTGGAACGAGCAGACGGCGGCGGACCTGATTGCGCGATTCGACGAGCTCGACCAGACCACGTATCAGACGATTCTTCTGCGCGTGGTCGATCACATCGATCACCTGCTCGACGGGGGCCTCATGTATTCAGCGCACTCCGGCGCACGGCTGGAGGAGGCGCAGGTAATGCTCGAGCCGACGGTGACTCTTGCAGAAAAACTGGGCTACCCGGAACTCGGGGTGGAAGCGCGGGCGCTCACGGAGTCGTCAGCCCGCATGAAAGTACCGCCCCCGCTCCAGAACCAGGATAAGCGGAAGTTCTCCCGGCTGGTCGCCCCGCGAACTCATCAGATCGCGCCGATACCGAAACTGCGCCAGATTCTCTGGCGCGGCCTCGGAATCCGGAAAGCGATCCGGTCACTGTTCCAGAGCGGAAAGAACTCATGATCGGACGGTTTCGCAGAAACAAGCATGACGCGGGAGCGAACGGGGGCTCCGGGCTTCTTGCCGGGCGCACGGCGCTCGTGACCGGCGGCGGCAGGAACATCGGCCGGTCGATCGCGCTCGAAATGGCGCGCGAGGGTGCGGTTGTTCTGATCGCTGACATCGACGCGGACCGCACCCGGCAGGTCGTATCGGAACTCGACGCGATCAGACAGGGCGCGCAGAGCTTCGTTTTCGATCTCTCGCGTGAGGAAGAATGCGAAAAACTCTGCACAGAAATCGCGAATCGCAAGTCGCCGGTCGACATTCTCGTCAACAACATCGGATCGTCGGGGCGCGACCTTGCGGACGACGAGCAGTTCGACCGCGCCCGCTGGCAGAAGATGTTCGACACGAACGTGTTCGGCTCCCTCAGCCTCAGCGCGGCATTCGCGAAACGCCTGCAGAAGGAGAAGTCGCCCGCATCGATCCTGTTCCTGAGCTCGATTCATCAGTGGCTCGTTCGCAGGATCCCGAGCTACAGCGCGTCGAAAGCCGCGGTGGGCATGCTCGTGAAGGAGATGGCGGTCGAGTACGCCGCGGCCGGTATCCGCGTCAACGGCATCGCGCCCGGCTACGTCGAAAGCACGCCGAAGGGCGAACCGGTTCCCCACAGACATACGCCGCTTCACGGAACGAGCATTCCGCCGGAGTATATCGGGCGGGCCGCGGTCTATCTCGCTTCGGACAGATATTCGAGATACACGACCGGCAGCATGCTCGCGATCGACGCGGGGCTTTCGCTCTACAATCATCTCGGAGATTCGAAAGGCCGGAGGCGCTGACCGGGATGCCGATGACCGATTCCATACACGAAAGCGGGGCCGCGGCGCGCGATCTTGCGGAGAAGCCGAGCCTCTGTGTCATCAACTATAATGGTGAAGAGTTTCTGGAAGACGTGCTTTCGTCCGTTCTCGAAGGCGGCGACAGCGAATACTACGGCGAAGTCGTTCTCGTCGACAACGGGTCGATCGACGGCAGCATCGCGCTCGTTTCCGGGCGCTTCCCATCGGTTCGCATCGTGAAGCTCGAAGAGAACCACGGGCCCGCGGCCGCCCGGAACGCCGCGCTCCGAAACGCCCGCAGCGGGCGCGTGGCCATGATCGACAACGACGTGATCCCCGCGCCCGGCTGCTTTCGCATGTTGAACGAAGCGCTCGACGGCGACCCCGCGGCGGTTCTCGCGATGCCGCGCATTCTCTACGCCGCGCGCCCGGACACGATTCAGTACGACGGCGCGCACTGCCATTTTCTCGGACTGATGGCGCTTCACAACGAGCGGCGCGATCTCGCGGGCGCGCCGACGAAAACGCGCGCGATCGGGGCCGTCGTTACGGCCTGCTACATGATCGACCGCGCCCGGTGGGAGTGCGGGAGCCCGTTCGACGAATCGTTCTTCATCTATCTCGAAGATCTCGAAACGGGGATACGCGCACGCGCAGAGGGGCACCACGTCCTCAGCGTTCCCGCCGCCCAGGCGTTGCATCGCGAAGGCACGAGAGGACTCTCGCTCAGGCGGACAGGCGTCCATACGAAACGCCGCGTATTCTGCACGATCCGGAACCGGTGGCAGATTCTGCTGATTCACTACCAGGCCGCAACGCTGGTTCTGCTCGCTCCCGCGCTGCTGCTCTTCGAAGCGTTTCAGTTCACCGGTTCGATCGCCAAAGGGTGGCTCGGCGAATGGTTCCGCGCGGCGGGCTGGATGATCGCGCACGCGGGCGAAGTGCTGACGAAGCGACGCGCGGCACAGAAAGCGCGCCGCGTCCCGGACCGCGACCTGCTCGAAGGCGGGCCGGTGCCGTTTACACGTGAACTGACGGCAGGCGCGGTGACGCGCGCCGGACTGGCCGTTCTGAGCGGCGCCACGAATTTCTGGTGGGCGCTCGTCGTGCGGCTGCTGCCGGGAGGCGCACGATGAAGCACGCACGCGGATTCGCCCTTCTGGCGCTCATCCTGATTGTCGCGGCGGGCCTGCGCCTCTGGAATCTCGACGCCGAGAGTCTCTGGCTCGACGAAATCCATACACACGGCCTCATGCAGATATCGATCGGCGAAATGCTGTCGACAAACGGGAACCATACGCCTCTCTTCTTCCTGATCGAGCACAAGTGGGTGGAGTTTTTCGGCACGTCCGATTTCTCCATGCGCTTCCCGTCCTTCATCTTCAGCGTACTGGCGATCGGCGCCGCCTTCTTCGCCACGCGGCGCCTGACCGATCATGGCACCGCGATCCTGACCGCGTTGATCCTGACGGTCACCGCGTTTCACATTCACTACGCACAGGACGCGCGCCCGTACGCGCTCCTCGCGCTCGTTACCGCGCTCGCTCTGCTCGCGTTCGTTCGATTCCTGGAGCGCCCGACGATACTGAACTCGACGCTTCTCGTTCTGGCGAACGTGCTCGCGCTCTACTCGCACTTCTACGGAATCTTCATGATCTTCGCTCAAAACGCGTACGTTCTCGCGATCCACTTCGGCGGAAGCCGTCTGCCCCGCCGCGCGGAGAAACCGGGCTCCTCGTCAAAGGAAGCAGAAACGGACCTGCCCGCGCCCGGACTCCTGCGCTGGTTCATTCTCCAGGCAGTCATCGCACTTCTGTTCTTTCCGTGGATCATCAATCTCGTGAACGACGTCCAGACGCACAAAGACAAACGACCCGACTATCCGCCGCCCGCGCTCAGGAAACTGATCGGCCCGTTCATCACCTACTCGGGTACGCACGTTCAGTTCCTGCTCTACGGGCTGCTCGCGGCGGTTCCGGTGCTGAAGCGGTTCGGCCCCAGGATCGTGCTGCTTCTTCTCTGGCTCTTCGTGCCGATCGTCGTTCCGTTCGTGGGGGCGCATCTTTTCATGCCGCAGGCATTCATCACGCGCTACACGATCGGCTCGTCTCTCGCGTTCTATATTCTGGTGGCGTGGGGAATCAGGCTCCTCCCCTCACCGCGCTTTCGCGCCGGGGCGATCGCGGTCGTGCTGCTGCTGGCGGCCGCGGATCTCCGCACGTACTACACGACCGAAAACCGCGCCCCCTGGCGCGAAGCGACCGCCACGATTGCCGAACGCTACGAGGCGCGCGATCTCATGATCATGCACTCCGGACTTCCGCGCGGCCCGTTCCTTCACTACTGGCCGGGAGACGCGCCTCGTCTCGTTCCGTTTCCGCCGGAAGGCACGTTCTACTTCACCGGCCTTCTCGACTCCCTCGAAGAGGCCGTCGAAAAGGAGCCGCGCTTCTGGTACGTCGAGTCGTACTCGCGCGATCCGAAAGGCCTGATCACGGAAGTGATGGCGAAGAATCACGATCTCGTTTACGAGAAGCGATGGGACACCGTGAACTCGGCCATGGGCAAGACGGTTTCGATCGCGGCCCGGCTTTACGAACGCAGGACGGGCGCAGGCGGCACGACCGGCGCGCCGGACACGACCGACGGGAGTGACGGCCCCGATACCGAGGGCGGCGCCCCCTGATGAATGCGCTCGATTTCACATTTCACGGGGCGCGCATTCGCGTGGAATCCGAAGACGAGGAGGCGATCCGTTTCGTGGAATCCGACTTTTCGCTGTTCCTCGATGCGCCGGGCGCGCCGCCTGATGCTGCGTCTTATGCGCCGGGCGCGGGCCCCGATATCACGGTTCGTCTCCATTACAGTGAGCCGCCGTGGGATTCGATCGCCGGAAGAAAGCGTGTCTGGCGGACCAAAGACGCCGACGTCTACAGAATCGGGGGCGTTCTCTACTACGACTCGCGGCGCGAGGTGCTCGTGGTTTACGATCCGAAGAGAGGGCAGGCGGATATTCATACGGCCGACCGCGATCTCCTCTATGAAAAGGCGTATCTCATGATCGTGACCCGGGCGGGCGCGCTTCTCGACGCGAAAGGGATCCATCGCATTCACGCCATGGGAGTCGAGTACGAAGGGCGCGCCGCGCTCTGCCTGATGAACATGGGTGGCGGCAAGACGACACTCGCGCTTTCACTGATGAAGAAAAACGACTTCAGGCTGCTCTCGGAGGAAATTCCGCTCGTCACGCGGCGCGGTTCCCTTCTGCCGATGCCGATCCGCATCGGCGTACTTCCCGACTTCCCGCACGGGATTCCGGCCTCGTTTACAAAGCCGTTCCAGCGCAGGCGATACGGACCGAAGACGCTGATCGACACCCGTTACTTCGAGGATCGCATCGCGGGCGAAACCGGGCCGGGGGTGCTCTTCGTCGGGCGGAGAACCGAGCGGAAGGAACCACGCATCCTGCCCGTTTCGCGCATGAAGGCGTTTCGCACGCTGTTTCAGCTTTGCGTGGCGGGCTCCGGGCTTCCGCAGCTGCTGGAATACGTGATCCGCTTCGACTTCGGCGATCCCTTTCGTCAGATTCCGATTCACTGGTCGCGCCTCATGGCGTCGATCCGACTCGTTCGCGGCAGCGAAACGTTCGAACTGCTGCTCGGTACGGATATCGATCGCAATGCCGAGGAAGTCGCTCGATTCCTGCGCGCGCGCTACGGAAAGGCGTCGTCATGAGCCGGCCTTACAGGATCGCGATGGTCGCGGCGTGTCCCTTCCCGTATCCGCGCGGGACGCCCGTACGTATTCTGCGCATGGCGGAAGCCCTCGTCGCTCGTGGGAACGAAGTGCATGTCGTGACGTATCATCACGGCGACATGAACGAACCGACGCCTTTCCCGGTGCATCGCATTGCCGATGTGAAAACGTATCGGAAGCTTTCGCCCGGTCCGACGTATCAGAAGCTGCTTCTGATCGATCCGATGCTCGCGCGAAAGCTGCGGACGGTCGTGCGCGAACACGACATCGATCTGATTCACGCGCATCACTACGAAGGCCTTCTGGTGGCCGCCGCGGCGAGGCGCGCGACGAAGCACCCGATCGTGTACGACGCCCACACGCTTCTCGAATCCGAACTGCCTTTCTACAAGCTCGGCCTCCCCGCGAGCTGGAAGCGCGGAATCGGGCGGCGAATCGACGGCTGGCTTCCCCGCAAAGCCGAACACGTGATCGCGGTGACCGACCGGATCCGTTCGCATCTCGTGCGGTACGCGGGCCTCTCGCCGGATCACGTGAGCAAGGTGCAGAACGGCGTCGAATCCGCCCATTTCGCCGCCGCGATGAACGGGACCCGCTGGCGCGACGACAGCGCAGAACGACGCGTGGTTTACGCCGGGAATCTGTCCGCGTATCAGGGGATCGAACTCCTGCTTCACGCATTCGCCGGCGCATGCAAACAGCGACGGGACCTGAAGCTCGTGCTCGTGACCGGATCCCGTTTCGACGCCTACCAGGAACTCGCGCGCGCGCTCGGGATACGCGACCGAATCGAAATCGTACAGGGCGGTTTCGAACGCCTGCCCGAAGAATTCGGACGCGCGCACCTTGCCGTGAATCCGCGCACCGAGTGCGACGGCATCCCGCAGAAGCTGCTGAACTACATGGCGGCCGGCCTCCCGGTGCTGTCGTTCGCGGGATCCGCGAAGAACATCGATCACGGCAGGAACGGCTGGATCGTGAAAGATCACGACATTCCCGGTTTCGCGACCGCCATCCTCCACCTGCTCGCCAGGCCGAAGCTCGCCGCGGAACTGGGCGCACGCGCGCGCGCCCTGGTGCTCGAGAAATCGACGTGGGAGCAGACGGCGATCAACACGGAGGCGGTTTACGAAAAAGTGCTGGCGGCACGCGCCGGGGGCACGGCCGGAAACCGGAACGCCGGAGGCGGGCGGTGAGCGCTCCGGGCCTCAAACTCGCCGTCCGAAGGTTCGTGCTCGCGACTTCGTTCCCGCCGTTCCTGGCTCTCTATCTCGGAATCTACAAGGCCGTGACCACGTGGGCGCTTCGAGCGATTCGGCGCCATCCGCACGTCGAGGCCGTCTACCTGCGGCGCGGCGGCGCGAAAGGCCGAATCGTGCCGCTCGTGAGCGACATCGACTTCGCCGTGATCGGCGGGCCGTTCCCCGAAGAGGAGGAGAGAGCGCTGCGCCGGGCGTACGACCGGCTGGCTCATATCACGACGCTTCTCGATCGTACTCTCGAGATCTACACGGAAGAGGAACTCCGTGCTCTTCACGAACGGAACGACTACTTCCGATTTCGCTTCATCGAAGGAAAGGCCACATGGAAGCTGCTGTACTCGCGTACAGGCTCGGATCCCGTGGCCGCGCTCCCGGACATGGACATCACCGCTCTCCACGGCGGCTTCGCGAACGAAGTGAAGGTGTGGTGGTCGCTCTTCGCGTGGCGCTTCTTTCACGACCGCAAATACAACGCGGAGTCCGTCACGCGCAACAGTTTCTGCTTCAAGACGATGAGCGAGGCTTTGAAGATGGACCTGGCGCTGACGCGCGACTTCCTGACATTCGATCGCGAGGAGGCCCTCGCAAAAGCGATGCCGGGTCTCGAACAGAACGAGCAGACCCTCGGCGCCCGCCTTCTTGCGTCGGCTTCGCGCGGGTTTCGCGGTGACATCCCCGGCGTGCTCGAGGAGACCCATGCGTTCCTGATCCGCCATCTGAACGATTTCTACGCCCGCCTCGGAAGCAGTCACTCCTTCGCTGCCGCGACGGGTCACGATGCCCGGCCGGGCCACCGGGTCACGCAGCGCGTCGTTCCCGGGCGCGGCGTGTTCTCCGGCGCGCGCGAAGAGGCGCACGGAAAATCGCTCGACGAATGGCTCGACGTGAACTGGGGGCCGGGCGCGTCGGACGGCACGAAGCTCGCGCCTGCCGCGTACTTCAACCTCGACGAGTTCGGTTTCTTCATCCCGATCGACCCCGAAAACGCCCCCACGGTCGAACGGATCGCGGCCCTCAATCACTTTCACGCAACGCTGGCGCCCGACCTGCGCGCCCGGTTTCGAGTCTATCTGCGCACGCCCGAAGCCGCCTTCCAGATCGACACGCACGATCTGGAGCAGAGCTGGCAGTCCGTGCTTACGCCGTTCAACAACCCGGACGTGTTCGAGATTCTGGATGGACGGGATGACGAACGCCCCGCATGGACCCGGCCCGTGGCGCACTTCTTCGAGGAGGAGAAATTTCTGTTCTATGAGCTGGTACGGAAGCCGTCGATCTATAAGCTGAACGACCGTGACTTTCTGCGCATCTTCTGGAAAACGGCGCAACTCGCGCTGCTGAATCGTACGGCGGCCGAAGGGGAAGTCGTGTATGCGATGACGCCGGCGGCGCTCGTCGAAGCGCTCGAAGCGGCGGGCATGGCGTTGCCGGCGGAACTGAGCCCGCTCGGGCCGGCTTACGAAGCGGCCGTCTCCGCGGGCGATCGTCCCGAGGGCGCGGACTCGGTTGTCGCGCCGCTCGTTCGCGGCGCACTCGGCTGGCTGGAGGGGATCGACTCGTGAGCGAACGAAACGAGCGGAGCAAGCGGAGCGCACGAAGCGAACATCCCGTGGTTGCCGGAGAGAACCCGACGGCCAGCGTGGTGGTCGTGACGAAGGACCGCCCGGAGCTGCTCGACCGGCTTCTCGCGTCACTCGTGAAGCAGACGCGCACGCCCGACGAAGTGCTCGTGGTCGACAACGACTCTTCTGTGAGCTACGAAGAAACGATCGCGCGCTATCGCGACTCGCTCCCGCTTCGCGTGGTGGTCGAAAAGACGCCCGGGATTCCGCACGCCCGCAACCGCGGGTGGCGGGAAGCGAATGGCGAAATCGTGATCTTCACGGACGACGACTGCGTGGCCGAGCCCGACTGGGTGGCGAGCATGCTCGCGCCGTTCGCTCTCAACCCGCACATCGGGGCGGTCGGCGGCGAGATCCTCTCCGACGAACGCGCCGGCACGTGGATCGAATCGTTCTGCGCGGCGGAAACCCTCATGCGGATGGGGCGCCCGGACGAGGACGAAGCATGATCATCGACATCACGAAATGCGGATATCGCAAAGGGTACCTGCCGCGCGAGGGAACCGGCGTCTTTCATCCGTTCTTCGCGACGGCGAACGCCGCCTTTCGAAAAGAGGCGCTCGAAAAAGTCGACGGCTTCGACACCCGCTGCGATACGGGCGAAGACGTCGACCTCTGCATACGCGTGGCGCGCGCGAATTACGAACTCTGGTTCGAGCCGTCCGCCCGCATCGCGCACTTCCATCGCTATACGCTGCGCGGTCTCCTGAAACAGTGGTACCACTACGGCCTCGGCCACGCGTATCTCTGGCGCAAACACGAGCCGCGCCGCCGGCTGCAGATGTTTCGCTACGACCTGTCCGAGAAGAACGACAACCCGTTCGGCATCGCGCGCGTGCTCGACGTTCCGTTTCCGGCGCCGGGCATGATCTTTCTGAGCAGCTTCCACTTCATGCATCTTGCGCTTCTCGTCGCGGGGGGAGCGGCGGCGGCGAGCGCGCGCGGTCTTCTGCTCGCGGCGGGCGTACTCTTCCTGGTCAGCGCGGGCTGGTACTTCGGCATTCGTTTCGATCCGAAGACACCCGTTCGTTCGATCGTGTTCTCGGGCATCCGCTACATCGCCGACGCGGCCTACGTGCTGGGCGGGTTTCTCGGCGGGCTGCGCGAGAGGATGCTCTACATCGAAGCGACGCGAACACGGAGGCGGTAGCGGAGTATGAAATCAGGCAGCGAACATGGGCCGCTTCTGCGGCACGGCGTGATCGGAGTCGGCGGAATCGGCGGCGTCCACTGCCGGATCGCGTCCGAATCGCCCGACGTCACGCTGACCGGCGTTGCGGACAAAGACCCGGACCGGCTCGCAGGCGCCGCGAAGCAGTACGGCGCCGAACCGTTCGCGGACTGGCGCGAGATGGTTTCTTCAGGCCGCTTCGATTCCGTCGCGATCGCGACCCCGAGCCTTCTGCATGCGTCGATGGCCATCGAGTGCATGGAAGCGGGGCTACATGTCTTTCTCGAAAAGCCGATCGCACTTACGCTGGCCGACGCGGATCGCGTGGTCGAAACCGCGCGCGCGAAGAGGCGCGTGCTTACCGTCGGCCATCAGTATCGCGTGCACCGCCTTCACCGCACCACGAAGAAGCTGATCGAAGAGGGAGCGATCGGCCGGCCGCGCCAGATCCTGTGGACGTGGGCCCAGAGCCGCGACGAAGAATACTACTCGCACTACCCGTGGCGCCAGAACTGGAAGGACGCGGGCGGCGGCGTCACGATGCACAGCCTCAGCCACGACCTGAACGTGCTCACGTGGCTGATCGGCGCACCGGTCGAGGTCAGCGCGCTGGCCGTGAACCAGAAACAGGACGCGGAGACCGAAGACTTCATGAGCGCGTCGGTCCTCTTCGAAGGGGGCGCGGTCGCCACGATCACCGCGTGCGTGAACCGCCCGCAGTCACACGTCGTTCGCCAGATTGCGGGCGAGCGCGGCATGATCGAAATTCCCGACACGCAAAGCCTCACGTTCGACCACAAGGACAGAGTCATGCTCGGGCGTTTCGATACGCACGCTCCTCCGGCCCCGGACGGGATCGGCGGCCTCACGGGACAGCCGCGCGTGCACTGGTCGCGCGTGCCGCTCGAGGGCGATCCGCCGAAGTGGAAGAAGC
>JABDJQ010000092.1 GCA_013002425.1 Gemmatimonadota bacterium | reverse complement strand
TCGTGTTCCATGAACTCTTCGCCGTGATCGCTCGTGATGATCAGCAGCGTGCCGGCGGGAAGATCGTTCAGCAGGTACGTCAGGAACTCCGCGAGAATGTCGTCGGCGCGGCGGAGGCCACCCGCGTAAATCGTCTTCAGATAACGCGCGTCGTCATCGCTGATTTCATAACCCTGCCCCGCGCCCCGATCGAGCTTGCGACGGAAGAGGCCGAGGTGCCCGCGCGCCGGGTCGATGTCGCCCGTGTAATCGAAGTCGAGAAACATCTCCTTGTACTTCGGATCGCGCGCGTACGGCGAATGGATATCGTACATGTGAAGAAACAGAAAGTACGGCTCGTCCTGATGACGCGCGAGCCACTCCTTCGCCTGCGGAATGATCGAAAGGGCGCGGTTGCCGCGCGGCACGAAGTCGTCGTAGCCCTGCTCCAGCCCGTACTTCGCCGTCAGGAAAGGCGTATCGACGATGCCGGCCGTTCGATAGCCCGCTTCGCGAAAGATCTCCATCGCGAGCACGCGCCAGGGCGGGAGGCGTTTTGTTTCCTCCGTTACGAGATTCACCGTCGGATAGCGTGACGTCAGAAACGACGAGTGGCTCGGCAGCGTGCTCGGCGCCTGCGAGTATGCTCTCTCGAATACGACACACCGGCTCGCGAAAGCGTCGAGCGCGGGCGACGTTTCGTCCTTGTAGCCGTAGCCGGAGAGAAAGTCGGCGCGCAGCGTGTCGAGCGAGATCCAGACGACGCTCGGTCCGTCGGGCTTCACGCGAAAGAGGACCGAAGGGAGGGCGGTCGTCGCGATCAGCAGGCCGCACGCGGCGAACCGGAGCGGGCCGAGAAGGCCGGCGCCCGCGCGAAGCAGCGATCGGCCGGGGGCGGCGCGCGTGATCAGCAGCGGGAGCGCGTAGATGGCGAGTCCGATTGCAAGTGCGCCGAGAGCGATCGCGGCGTTCGTGCGCCAGACCGCGCCGTCGAAGAGCGCGTCGGGAAAGTGTCCGCCGAAGCGCTCGCTCTTCGTCACCCACGACAGGCGCAGGTCGTACCGGTTTGCAAGATAGCCGCGCACGCACAGGATCGAAAGCGCGGAAACGAGCGCGAGGGAGAGCGCGACGGGGCGCTCGCCGCGGCTGTCTTTCGCACGCGGGCGGTGATGCGCGCTCCGCCCCTGGCGCGCCAGAAACGCATGCGCGATCGCGACGGCCGCCGCGAACAGTACGCCGTATCCGGTGATCCGAAGCGTCGACTCCCGCACGACCAGAAGCGCATTGCGCCAGAAGCCGAGCGACGCGTAGCTCTGCGCGTTTACTTCACCGACGCCGGACGCGACGCCGAACAGAATCGAGCCCGCCAGTACGGTAAGAAAGAGAGAGGTCGATCGCAAGGCCGGCTCCAGAAAATGGAAAGCCGGACGGCGCCGGCTTCCACTGACAGTGATGTGTTGATACGAACGGTAACGCTGACTGAATTCTACGAAATATCTCGTTTTCGTGGCAAGGCTCGGTCGGTCAGCGCGGCTCCTCGCGACTGTTTTCGTCGAGGTTCCATTCGATGCGGGCGCTCCACCCGGCTTTGCTTTCGTACCCTGTCGTGCTGCCGAGAATCGCCCCCGCGAGCGCGCTCCCGGCTGCCATATATCCCCACGTGTTCCGGTCCCAGAGCCCGGCGGTGTTGCCGAGCGCGCCGAGAACCCAGCCGACCGTCGTCGCCTGACCGAGACCTTTCATCGCTGCCTCCGAACGGGTGAGCGGAACGATCTGAGGACGGTAAAGCCGATACCCCGGGTTCGTGCCGCGATCGGTGAACGCGAGCCCGCTCGGATGGTTGCCGTCGGCGAGCGCGGGTGAATCTTCGAGCGGCGGGGGCGGAATCGGCATGCGCAGCGCATAGGGGGGCGGACCGACGGTCGCCCTCGCAATAATCCCGACGAGATCCAGTCGAGGCCCGGGGAGTCCGTTTCCGGCGACTGCCGGGGACCCGTGAGCGAGGATGAGCGCGCCGCAGGCGAGGGTGTGGAGCGCGGCCCGGAAATGCGTCGAAAGCATGTACCGTCCTTAGGCAGGGGGAGGAACCACCCCATTATATCCGATCAGCCGACCGGGCGCGAACTCCGGGGATGAGATCATGGCCGGGATCCGCTATAATGGTAGTTCCTTCAGTATTCTAATCGAACGCGATCCGCCGTTTCACCCGCTCCCCGGGAGATACGCACCTTGCGCAATCAGAAGATCTTCTTCACGGGAGCCCTGCTCGCCGTTTTCGCCCTGCCCGTTTCCGCCGACATCGTGATCAACGAAATCCTGCCGAATCCGAGCGGGGACGATGTCGGGACCGAACGACTCGAAATCTACAATACCGGCCCGTCGGCCGTGGACGTCACGGGGTGGGCGATCGACGACGCCGCCACGATCGACGAAACCGCCGTACGCGCGCGGATCCCCGAAGACTTCGACACTTCGGTCTGCCCGGCGAGCGCGATCATTCAGCCGGGCGAATACCGGGTCGTCAAAGGCCAGAGCACGAGCCCGTATCTGAACAACGGCGGGGATGACGTCTATCTGATTTCCGACCGCACGCTGAACCCGAACGTCGTTGACGTCGTGACGTATCCGAGCGCCTCGAGCCAGGTGAATAACGTCTGGGCGGCCGTTCCCGACGGCTCGACGAACTTCGCCTGGAACGCGCAGTCGCTCTGCGCGTCGAACGGCGGCGCCGGCGACACGACTCCGCCCTCCACGGTTACGGATCTTCTGGCGGGGCC
>JABDJQ010000050.1 GCA_013002425.1 Gemmatimonadota bacterium | reverse complement strand
CGGCGCCTCTTCGCTGACCTGCCCGCAGCTGCTCCAGCGGCTCGGCTGCCGGATCGTGAAGTACAGCTGCAATACCGGCGCCCGCTCCGAAACCGCCCGATTCGACACGAACGACGCCGCCTGGGCGCGTGAAGTGGGCGCCACGGTGCGCGCGGCCAACGCGGACATGGGCATCCTGATCGACGGCGACGGCGACCGCCTCCGCGTACTCGACCACACGGGCGAACTCGTGCGTCCCGACCTGCTCTTCCTGCTCTTTTCGCAGTCGATCGGCGACCGGTGCCGGGGCGCACGCGTCGCAAGCGACCTGCGCCGCACGGATCTTCTCGACGCATGCGTGCGCTCGTGGAACGGACGCCTGCTCACGGTTTCGTCGGGCCACACGGCCCGCATGGATCTCGTGCACATGGGGAACGTCAAGCTCGCGGGCAGCTACGAAGGGCATTATCACTTCGCCGACCGCTTTCTCGGCTTCGACGACGCCACGTACGCGGCGCTCCGCCTCGCGGAATACCTGGCGCGCGTGCGCACGGAGAAGCCGGGAACGGCGCTCCGCGACCTGATCCCGCACGAAGAACGCTTTCAGTCTCCCTTGAAGCGCGTGGTGCTGCGCGACGAGCGATCGATCCTGAACACGCTCGGCGATATTCTGCGCGAAGCGAAGAAGGACGAGCCCTTCATCGAAGGCATTCTCGAAGATCACGACCGCATGATCCGCGTCTCCGCCCCCGGCGGCTGGGGCGTGGTGCGCCACGAGCCCGAAACACGCACCGTGAGCCTCTTTTACGAAGCCGACGGCGAAGATACGTTTCTGGCGCTCGGCGATCTGCTCCGCGACGCCGTCTCCACGGCCCAGGAGGCCATGCTCCATCAGCGCTCGAAAGAGGACATCCCGCTCGAATCCTAGGAAGAATGCATCAAGATTTCGGTCGAAACTGCCGATTTTCGGGTAAGAACCCGAGCCAAGGTAGAGGACATGACCCCCAAAGACCGAAAACCGCCCGCACTCAACGAAGCCGAACTGAACCGGCTGAATCGCAAGGAAAAGAGCTACTGGTTCCTCACCACGATCCTGCTCGTCATCCTGTCGATCACGGTCATCGTGCAGTACCTGAGCGCGAACGGCTTCATGCCCCGCTCGCTCGACTTCGAATCGCACTACCGCACCACGCTCTCGGTGGGGCTCCCGGGTCTCATTATCCTGTTCGTGCTCTACACGACCGCGAAACGGAAAGAGATCCTGTACCTGAAAAACACGCTCTTCAGCCAGCAGTACCTGCTGCGCCGCCTGGCCGACCGCACGCGCGAACTGGAAGACACGAACGGCGAGCTGCAGAAGGTCGCGGGCCTGAAGGACATGCTCATCAGCACGGTGTCGCACGAACTGCAGACCCCGCTATCGTCGATTTACACGATCTCGCAGACGCTGCTGAACTACGAAGAAGCCGACGAGGAGACGACGAACAAGTTTTACCGACTGATCAGCGAAGAGAGCAAGCGGCTCTCGGACCTCGTGCGCAACCTGCTCGATCTCGCGAAGATGGAGTCGGGCACGATGGACTGGCAGATCGCGAACTACGAAGCGGCCGAACTGATCGACGCCTCGTGCCGCGTTTCCGAAGTGCTCGCGAGCCAGCGCAAGATCACGATCCGCAAGAAACTCGACCCGGCGCTGCCGAAGATTCCGACGGACCGCGATCGCGTCATGCAGGTCATGACGAACCTGCTCAGCAACGCCATCAAATTCTCGCCCGACGGCTCCGAGATCGAAGTCGGCGCGGCCATGGCGACGGATCTCTCCGGGGAGGCCATCAACGCCGTCCAGTTCTCGGTGAAGGACTCGGGCGTCGGCATTCCGCCGGACCAGCTCAGCAAGATCTTCGACCGCTTTCACCGCGCGGCGACGCCGATGGGCGTGCGCGCCAAGGGCACCGGCCTCGGACTCGCGATCAGCAAGGATATCGTGGAACACTTCGGGGGCCAGATCTGGGCCGAGAGCCTCCCGGGGCTCGGCAGCACGATCTACTTCACTCTCTCGCTCGACCTTTCCGATCACGGGAAGGCGGAACAGGTGGACGACACGCCGATCGGAAGCGAAGCCCCGAAGGACGACACGAAGGCCCCTTCGTTCGAAGAGGAAGTCGCCCAGACACTTCACGTTTGATCGAACGGATCAATCGAATACCAAGCGGATCATTCGAATCGGAATTTCACGAGGCGCGGCATGCGCCTCGTTTTTTTGTGCTGAGCCCGGGTCGCGCTGCCGGCGCGTTGATTGCGAGGGAATCAGTCGCGGGGCTTCGCGGTTTCGAGATGGCGGGCGAGTTCGCGTTCGAGTTCGCCGCGGTCGATCGGCTTGGCGATGTAGCCGTTCATCCCCGCATCGAGGCACGCTTCCTGGTCGCCCTTCATCGCGTTCGCGGTCACGGCCACGATCGGGATAGGCGCCCCTTCGCCTGCCGCGCTCTCGGACTCTCGAATGCTGCGCGCGGCTTCGAACCCGTCCATGATCGGCATCTGAATGTCCATCAGGATCAGGGCGAAATCTCCGCTCTGCCAGCGCTCGAGCGCTTCTTTGCCGTTCGCTGCCATGGAGGGGAGACAGCCGAGCGACTCCAGCATCTTCTTCACGACGAGCTGGTTCACGGCATTGTCCTCCGCCACCAGCACGCGCGGTCCGGAAACGGTCGCCGCGCTGTCCACGGAGTCCTCCCAGACGGCGGCAGCGGGCGCAGGAGAAGCGCAGTGCCTCGCCGGGGCGGCGGGTGGCGGCGCGGACTTCGCCGCACCGGCCTGCTCCGCGCGCTCGATGGCGTCGCCGAGTTCGATCGGAGTGAAGGGCTTGCCGAGGACGGCCGCGGATTCGCATCCCGGCGGAAGAGCCGCTCCCCCCGGGGAGCCGGCCGGCCGGCGCACGAAGACGAGCGCACGCTCACGTGACAGCGTCGTCAGGACGCGTGCGCCGAGAGCCAGGTCCTCGTCACGCCCGGTCAGCGAGTAGAGCGCGACGGATAGCGGGTGCGCTTCCCGGACGGCGTCGAACCACCGCGCCGGATCGTCGAACAGCACCGCCTCCCTTCCGATGGCGTGCAGCTGCGCGAGAACCGCTTCACCCATGGCGCGGTGCGGTTCGAAGACGATCGTGGGATGCACGCGGGAAAGGCCGGCAGACACGGATTCCTCGTCTGTCGCGCGTTCGAGGTCCATCGAGAAGCGGAACACGCTTCCCGCCCCCACTTCACTTTCGACATCGATCGTTCCGCCCATCATTTCCACGAACTTCTTCGTGATCGAAAGTCCGAGCCCCGTTCCGCCGAACCGTCGCGTCGTCGAGCCGTCGGCCTGTTCGAACGCCTGGAAGATCGCGGCGCGGGCCGCCTCGCTGATCCCGATGCCCGTGTCCCTGACGCTCACCGTTATACGCGGCTCGCCGGGGTCGCCGGCGCGTACGACGATCTCGACCTCACCCTCCGCCGTGAACTTCACGGCGTTTCCGATCACGTTCAGCACGATTTGACGAATGCGTCCCGGATCGCCGACGAAGAACGCACCCGCGGCAGGGTCCGGCCGGTAGATCAGCTCGAGGTTCTTGTCGTGAGCCTGCGGCGCGATCGTGCGCATCGCGCCGCCGATCACTTCGTGCAGGCTGAACCGCACGTGCTCCAGTTCGATCTTGCCCGCTTCGATCTTCGAGAAGTCGAGTATCTCGTTGATGATGTTCAGCAGCGCGTCCGACGAGCTCTTCACGGTTTCGAGATAGAGGCGCTGCTCGTCGTTCACGTTCGTGGAGAGCGTGAGGTCGGTCATGCCCAGGATCCCGTTGATCGGCGTGCGAATCTCGTGGCTCATGTTGGCGAGGATATCGCTCTTCGCCTGATTCGCGCTCTCCGCGCGGCCCATGGCGAGTTCGGTCTCCTTCGACTTCTCGGCGAGTTCGAGGATGAGCGAACGGGCGAACTTGAACGCCTGGCCGGCGCGAAGGCGCATGTCCTCGGCCGTCTTTGCCGTAAGAGCCACGTAGAAGTTGATCGCGTACATCGCGACGATCTTCGCGGCTTCGATGGTCCACGGTATCGGGCGGCCGTCGACGAATTGAACGTAGAGCAGCATCACGATGTAACAGCCGATGGCGAGATGCGCGAAGGAAGCGACGCGGCGGAACGTCGTGTTCGTCTGATCCGCCACGCGCACCATCAGAAAACAGAAGAGCCAGCTGCTTTCCGCGCCCGTCGCATAGATCACCGTGACGATGAACGGGATGTCGAAGCAGAGAAACAGAAGACTGATGTCGACTTTCGTCTTTCCGTAATACGCGCGAAGCGCGCGCCACGTAAGAAATGCGTATCCGTAATAAACGGCGACGTAGCGGCCGAACACCTCCCAGTCGGCGGGAGCGGGATCGAGCAGACGATAGAGGCCGATGGAGGAGAGGCCGAGCGTGAAGCCCAGAAGTCGAAAGAGGGGAACGATCACCGTGTGAAAACGACGGGCGCGCATGCGCCTCGTCTCGACGAGCCTCTCTTCGTCCAGCTCGATGTCGTATTTCCGTGCCTGTTCGAGCAAGGGTTCCCCCGGGCATACCGTGGCGCGATTTCGCCTACTCTCCCCGTATCGACGCCTGTAACATCATGGATAACCCGCTATGAGGAAGGCAGATAGACTGGGTGTGACCCGGAGGTTTCCCGTGGGAATCGTGGAGAACGCGTGGTACATTCTTCTAGTACCCCAAAGAAGCAGGTCGATTTCGTGAATGACAAGCTGCAGTTGATTGTGCGCAAAGGCGCGACTCAACTCGAGAAACACAAGCTGGGCCCGGAAACGACTCTCGGCTGCGGGCGAAGCTCCTCGAACGAGATCGTGCTGACCGACCGCGCCGTCTCCCGCTTCCATGCGCGCTTCACGACCGAGAACGGCGTGCTCGCGGTCGAAGACCTCGGCAGCATGAACGGCACGCTCGTCAACGGGCAGACGATTCAGGCCAAAACGCCGGTGCTCCCGGGCGACATCGTCGAAATGGGACCGTTCGAAATCCGCCTCGAAACCGCGAAGACTCCGAGCC
>JABDJQ010000019.1 GCA_013002425.1 Gemmatimonadota bacterium | reverse complement strand
TCGCGAATCTGCAGCGGGATGAGATGCGGGGCACGCGACTTCTACTCGAATACCGTAAGCCCGAAATCAGACTCCTGGAGCACGGAATCGAGTCGACGATCGTGATTTTCGGCGGGACGCGCATTATCGAAGAGGCGCGCGCGAAAGAGAAACTGGCGCGGGCCGAAGCCGCGCTCGCGGAGCAGCCGAACGACAGGGAGCGGCAATATGCCGCCGAAGTAGCGAAGCGCGTACTCAAGAAGACGAAGTACTACGACGTGGCGCGCGAGTTCGCCCGGCTCGTAAGCAGCACGTGTCAGCTCGCCGGCGACTGTAATCTCGTCGTCGTGACCGGCGGCGGTCCGGGAATCATGGAAGCGGGCAATCGCGGCGCGAGCGACGTCGGCGCAAAATCCGTCGGCCTCAACATCGAACTCCCGATGGAGCAGTATCCGAATTCCTTCATCACGCCGGGTCTCTGCTTCCAGTTTCACTATTTCGCGCTCCGCAAGATGCATTTTCTGAAGCGGGCGAAAGCGATGGTGGCGTTCCCGGGCGGCTACGGAACGATGGACGAACTTTTCGAGACGCTTACGCTGGTGCAGACGCGTACGATCGAACCGATTCCGATCGTCCTCGTCGGCGAGGATTTCTGGCGGGCCACGTTCAGCGCCGAGCATCTCGCGCGGGAAGGGGTCATCTCTCCCGAAGATCGTGACATCTTCGCGTATGCGGAAACGGCCGACGAGATCTGGAAACACATTGTCGACTGGTGGGGCGCGCGCGGGGTCGACGTTCTCGACGGAAAGAAGTAGGCGCGAGCTGCCGGTCGCGCGAGCGGCGCGGAAACGGGCCGCTACAGCAGCGTCAGGATCTCCGTCTGCAGGCCGCCGGTCACGTGCACCTCTCCCCCGGCGTCCACGAACACGTTCACTTCGCTCCGGATCCCGAACTCTTCCATGTAGATGCCGGGCTCGACCGAAAAACACGTGCGCGGCAGAATCAGGCGCTCGTCGTGTGTTTCGAGATCGTCGATGTTCGCGCCGTTCCCGTGCGTCTCGCGACCGATGCTGTGGCCCGTGCGATGCGCGATCCAGTCGCCGTAGCCGGCGTCACGGATCACGGCGCTCGCCGCCCGGTCGACTTCGAAGCCGCGCACCGGCTGACCCGCTGCAAACCGCTCGCGAACGAGCGCGATGGCGGCGTCCCGCGCGCCGGCGACCACAGCGAAGACTTCCCTGTGCTTTGCGGGCGCCTCGCTTCCGACCCAGGCCACTTTCGTGAGATCCGAGAAGACGCCGTCCGGATGATCCATCTTCGCCCACTGATCGATCAGCACGAAATCGCCCTTCCGGATCTTCGTGTCGGTTTCGGGCGAGGGCGCGTAGTGAGGATTTCCCGAATGGGACCCGACCGCCACGATCGGCGGATGATCGAACTCCATACCGTGCTTCGTGAAGTGCTCGACGATGGCGCTCTGCACGGTCACTTCCGTCGTCTCGCCGCCGCCCGCAACCGCGTCCCGGATCATGCCGAAGCCGAGTTCGAATCCCGCCTGCGTCATTCTGTCCGCCTCGAGATGCATCTCCCACATCGCGTCCGTCCAGAGGGCTTCGAACAGCTGCACGAGATCGCCCGACGAGACGACATCGACACCCGCGCCGCGCACCAGTTCGATCGTCCCCGCGTCGACCATCGAGATGTACGGGATGGCATTGTTCGGCGAATACTCCATCGCGATCTTCCCGCGGCCCGACACCGTCTCGCGGATCCGGTCCGCCAGTTCGCCCCATTCGAGATAGATCTTCTTCCCGCCCGGCAGATGGTCGAGGGCGCCCGCCTCGATCTTGTGCACGATTTTCACCGGCTCCCCTTCACGCGGCACGAAGTAGAACCACCGGCGCGAGGAGTGCTGATTCGGGTCGATCTTCGCGATGCGGCGGGCGAGCATGTTGTTGCCGCGAAAATCGTAGAGGAGCCAGCCGTCCATGCCGAACGACCGGAGATGTTTCTGCATGAGGGGTACGTCGATCACTTTCGTTTCTCCCGTGTGACGTTCGCGCGCGGTCATGGCTCCCGGTTCGATCAGGCCGCGAGCGCCTTGTCGAGTTCGGCAATCAGGCGCGCGACTTCCGCCGGCGTATTGTAGTGAACGAGGCTGACACGCACGACGCCGTCCTTCACCGGTATCGAAAGAGCCTCGCACAGGCGGTACGCGTACATGTGGCCCGCCCGAATGGCGATGCCGGTCGGGTCGAGGCGGCGCGCGATCTCCTGCGACGCGAGAGTGCGATGCCGGAAGCTGATCGTCGGGACCCGCGTCGGTTCGGCATGCGCCGGCCCGATGATCGTAATGTCGTCGCGACCGAGAAGATACTCCATGAGCGGGGCCTGCGTTGCCGTTTCGCACGCGGTCATCAGATCGAACGCGCGTTCCACGTCGCCGCGGGTGCAGGGCGTTTCGTCTTCGAGCCGCCCGCCGCAGAGAAAGCGAAGATAATTTCCGAGCGCCAGAAGCGCCGCGCACCCTTCGTGCGAAACACCGCCCGGTTCGAACTTGTACGGGATATCGTCGTTCGCGATGAAGAAGTGGTTCGGGCCGGGCAATCCGTCGAACGCGTCGTGCGAGCCGTACAGCGCCCCCATGTGCGGGCCGTACACTTTGTACGCGGAGTAGAAGTACCAGTCGACGTTCCAGGCCTGCACGTCCATCGCACGGTGCGGCGC
>JABDJQ010000014.1 GCA_013002425.1 Gemmatimonadota bacterium | reverse complement strand
AGATTGCGCTGGAGCACGGCGAGATCGCTCTCGCTGATCGAGACCGAGGCGAGTTCGCCGAAACCGGTGTCGATTCCATAAACGATTTTTTTCGCGGCGATGGCGTCGCGCACGCAGGCAACCCCGGCGTCGACCTCGGCCTTCACGGACTTGTCGAGGCGGACCGAACGATAGCCGCGAGCCACATCGTCGACCTCGCGCGCGGTCAGTGTCTTCCCGTTCAGGACGAGCGGCTTCACGCGCCTCCTCCGGCAATCAGTTCCATCAATTCCCCTTCTCCCAGCACGGGAATGCCCAGCTTCTCCGCCTTCGCGAGTTTCGATCCCGGCGACTCGCCGGCTACGACGTAATCCGTCGCCTTGCTCACGCCGGAGACCACTTTTCCTCCGGCGCCTTCGATCGCGCGCTTCGCTTCACTCCGTTTCCAGGTCGGCAGCGTTCCCGTCAGAACGAGTCGCTTGCCCGAAAGCGCGCCGTCCACGCTTTCACCCCGCACGACCGGTGCGGGGGCGACGCCCGCCGCCAGCAGATCGTCGAGGAGCGCGCGGCCGCCTTCGCTCGAGAAAAAGTGTACGACGGAATCGGCGATCACGGGGCCGATTCCTTCCACGGCCGCGACGGATTCGACATCGGCCTTTCGGAGCGCCTCGAGCGTGCCGAATGCGCCCGCGAGCAGCTCCGCAACCGTCCGGCCGACGTGGCGTATGCCGAGCGCATGCAGAAAGCGATCGAGCGGGCGGTTCCGGCTCGCGTCGATTCCGGCGATCAGATTGTCGGCGCTCTTCTCCGCGAATCGTTCGAGATTCACGATATCCTCGTGCTTCAGACGATACACGTCGGCAATACTTTTCGCGAAGCCCTCCGTCACGAGCGTATCGACCACTTTCGCGCCGAGTCCGTCGATATCCATCGCGTTGCGCGACGCGAAATGGATCATGCGCCCGCGCACCTGAGCGGCGCACGACGGGTTGATGCACCGCGTCACCACTTCCTCGTCCGGACGATCCAGCGCTTCTCCGCAAACGGGACACACATCCGGCATGACGAACTTCTTCGCGCTTTTCGGACGTTCCTCTTTCACGACTCCCACGATGTAGGGAATGATGTCACCGCTCTTCTCGATCCATACGGTGTCCCCTTCGCGTACGTCCTTCCTCGCCACTTCGTCTGCGTTGTGAAGAGACGCGCGTCGGACGACCGTGCCCGCGAGACCGACCGGCTCGACGAACGCGATCGGCGTCACCGCCCCGGTCCGGCCGACCGAGAGGAAGATGGATTCCACGCGAGTCGTTTTTCGCTCTGCCGGGAACTTGTACGCGATTCCCCAGCGGGGAGACTTGGAAGTGGTACCGAGCGAGTCGTACCATTCGAACTCGTTCACTTTCACGACGACGCCGTCGGTGCCGAACGGAAGCGAGTCGCGCAGATTCTGCAGTTCCTCGACTGTCGCGATGACTTCCTCGATTCCACGCGTGCAAAGCCGCGAGTGCGGCGGAATCGTGAACGTGGCTTCGCGCAGGTAGGCGAGCGCCTTCCACTGCGAGAGAACGCCGTGGCGCTCGGGAAAGAGCAGCTGGAACGGAACGAATTGAAGCGGACGCGTGGCGACAACGCTCGTGTCGAGCATCTTGAGCGTGCCGGCCGCCGTGTTCCTGGGATTCGCAAAGATACGATCCCCGCGCTCCTCCTGCCCTTCGTTCATCTGCGCCAGGCCCTCGTACGTCAGGTACACCTCTCCGCGCACCTCGACGACCGGCGCATGCCGACCGTCGCCGCGCAGCATCTTCGGAACGGTATCGATCGTTTCCGCGTTCCGGGTGACGTCGTCCCCGGTACGTCCGTTCCCGCGCGTTGCGGCAAGCACGAGCCTGCCCTGCTCGTACCGAAGGGCGAGACCCACGCCGTCGAGCTTGAGCTCCGCGACGTATGGCACGGTATCGAGGTCGATGAGCTTGCGCACTCGCTCGTCGAAATCGCGCAGATCCTCCGCATTGTATGTATTGTCGAGGGAGAGCATGGGGGCGGAGTGTTCGACCTGCGCGAACCCTTCGCTCGGCCGCTCTCCGACGCGCATCGTGGGCGAGTCGGGAGACCGGAGCTCGGGGTTCGCTTCTTCGAGGGCGCGCAGTTCGTCCATGAGCGCGTCGTACTCGACATCCGGTATCACCGGATCCGCGTCCACGAAATAGCGGCGGTTGTGCTCTTCGATTTCCGAGCGAAGCTGCTTCACGCGCTTCTTTACGGCGGGCTTGACGGCCAACAACGCCTCCTTGTTCCTGTCGATCATTTTAGGGCATGGAGGCGCCCTTGAAAGGAACTTTTCGCGCTCAGTGAATCACGGTGATCTTGCGAACGTCGGTCTTGTCGGCCGCACGGAGCCGGACGAAGTACACGCCGGACGGGACGCGATCGCCCGCTTCGTTACGCAGGTTCCACTGCTGTGCGTACGTGCCCGTCTTCGACTGCCTCTCGTTCGCGAGCGTGCGGATCCGTCGCCCTCGCAGATCGAACACTTCGAGTCGCGCGGGGCCGGGAACGCTTACATTGTATTGAAGGAGCGCGACATCGCCGGTCGGATTGGCGCCCGCGATGCGAAGGCTTGTCGGCGCGACCGCGCCCGGAGACGCTACGTCCGTAGAGGTTTGCGGAGTCGACGCGGGATCGCCCGGATCGGAGCCCGCGTCTCTCTCGTCGCCGTCGCGATAGCCGTCGAGATCGCGATCGACGCCAAGCCTCCACTGGCACCCGTCCGGAACGCCCGTAATCGTAATCTCCGTTCCGACACCCGCGGTCGCGAGCAATGTCGCCTCCGCGATATCGGCTTCGCTCTCTTTGTCCGGCGTCCAGAATCCGCCCCCCGCATAGGTCCACCCCCGCGGCTGCCCCGAGACTGTCCCCTTCGCGACGAGCCCGATCGCACCGGCGTCCGCCTCCCCCTCGAGCGTCGCAAGCCTGGCCGACCCGGCCGGGTCGATCCCGCCGTCGAATGTCCATTGCGCGCCGATACCCGGGTGCGTTCCCGTATCGAAGGCGAGCAGAAACGCCGCCACGTCCTCCTGGTCGGATGTGCTCGCGAAATTGAAGCCGCTGAAATCCAGAAACGTGAAGAGATCGTCAACGGAGCCGTCGTGAATGTAACCGAAGCCGCGTACGGTCGTCGCGGCCTGGTTATCGAAGCGCGTCTTCTCGTACATATTGCGAAGCTGGGGGACGACTTTTCCTTCGGACTCCTGGAGCGCCCCCGCGGGTATGATGAGCCCGTTCTCGCCCGTCGGCAGCGCATGACAGCTCACGCATTCCGCGCCTCCCACGAGTCCGCCCGTAAGAAAGAGCTGCTCCCCGTTCACGGGATCCGCGCCGTTCAAACCCGCCGGCAGTTGATTGTCGAGCGATCGGAACGGGTTCGACGGGTAGCGCATGGAGAAGACGAAGTCCTCCAGCATCTGAAACGTCCCGGCGGGAAGCGTGGATGCCCGTCCCAGGAGATCCGGAAACGTGCTGTTGAAGTCGGCGAGCGCCGCCTTGTCGCCGCGCCAGTGAAGCGGCTCCGTGCCCGCCAGTCCTTTCAGACTCTGCGTGGTCATCGGCCCCTTCATGGGATGAAAGTCGGGCAGCAGATTGAACGGGTCACTTGCCGGCGGGATCATGGACGAGGCCGTCGGGTCGCCGAGATCCCAGGCGATCCCGTCGAGGCCGCCGAAGAGGTGGCACGACGCGCAGGAGAGATCCCCGTGCGCCGAAGCGTCCTCCGATTCGTAGAAGACAGGCCGGCCGCTCAGAACCGCCTGCGGCGTGGGGTCGAACCCGAGTGACTGCGTCGTGAGCGAGAAGTCGCCGAGATCGACGACCCCGAGCGAACTCGCGAAGCGGTGATAGACGTAAAGGCGGTTCCGTCCTTCATCGAGCGCGAGGCCCGCGGGCCCCCCCTCGACATCGATTCTACCCGTTACATTGCCGGCGGCGTCGAGCACGCCTACTTTTCCCGATCCGAACGAAGCGACATACGCCACGGTTCCGCTCGAATCGAACGCGACGTCGAGCGGCATCGACAGACTGAGCGCGCGCTCCGAAGCGTTTCCCGCCGGATCGCCGTAATTGATGTGCGAATTCAGATGAACGGGCGCGGGGGCTCCCGTAAACGCGTCGACCCTCGTCACACGATTCTCGAGAAACGCGGCCCTCAGTTTGGGTACGAAGCGCGTCAGATTGTCGGCTTCCTGCCCCGTCACCAGAAGCTCGCCCGTTACGGGGTTCACGGCGATGTTGTACGTATTCGTTCCGACATCCTCGAAGTACCGCGTGACATTCA
The DNA here is from genome assembly GCA_013002425.1 of Gemmatimonadota bacterium. Classification (GTDB taxonomy): domain Bacteria; phylum Orphanbacterota; class Orphanbacteria; order Orphanbacterales; family Orphanbacteraceae; genus JABDJQ01. The sequence continues at coordinate 6,170 of JABDJQ010000014.1, read as the reverse complement.
GCGTCGCCACGTCGATCTCGGCGACGTCGTGATCGAGCACCGTATACGGCACCTCGGCGTTCCAGTTGCCGCCATCCTCGTCGAGCCAGTTCCCCCCGGTCTGCCGTACAATCAGGCCGACGTCGGGGGCGGGCGGGAGCGCGCCGTTCATCGGCGGGTCGGGCGCGGGCGGGCCGCCGCCGGCGCTCACGATCTGGAAGTCGATCGCGGTCGTGCGGTTGCCCCCTTCGAGCGCGTTCACGTACACGTGATTTCCGGCGGCGGAAAGTGCGATCGAGCGTGGATCGCTGAGCGCGAGATCGATGGCTATGGGAGGAATCGTGAGGTCGAGCGTGTCGAAGACGAGAACCCGGTCCTCCTGCGATACCACGACGAATGCCCGGCCGTTCGCGAAACAGACGTCCGTCGGCTCGTCTCCGGTCTGGAGAGTCGTGACGACGCGCCCGAGGGAGAGATCGACGATACTGATATCGTCCGACACATGATTCACGACCCATACTTCGTTCGCCGTCCGCTGGCGGACCGAGACGGGTTCGAGACCGACCATGATTTCCCGCGTTCGAACCGGCTGGCTTCCAGTCAGATCGAACACGACAAGACGGTGATCGGCAAGATGCGTACGAACAATGACTGCCCGTCCATGGAAAGCGTAACGGGATGAACCGGCGCGCTTTCGAAGTTCAACTCGTTCGCGTGCAGGAAATGGTCCGGTAGAAGAAAGATGATGGCGGCGAAAAAGAGGGTAAACGGTTCGGTTCGAATTGTCCGTATCATGAAATCTCCCGATCCTGAGGCTGAATAATCACGATTGCGTGTGATTATACCATAACCTGGACAGGGGGTTTCGGCGCTCAGGAGAACGTCTTCTCGAATTCGATCTCGTCCCGAAGAGGTATGTTGTGAAGGCCGATTTCCGGAATCGACGGCCTCCGCCTGCGCGCCTCCGCGATCGCGTTTCTGTGGACCGCCGCAATCGTATATCCGCGTCGCTGATAAAACCCGATCGCGCGCAGATTGTCATTGCTCGTAACGAGCCAGATCCGCGCGCATCCCGCATCCCGCGCGAGCCGCTCGACCTCCGCGAGCAGGGCCGTGCCGATTCCGTGATCCTCCCGTGCGCTGTTCAGCGAGATCACTTCACACTGTTCAAGATGCAGGCGATAGACCAGAAGACCGACGGGCTCCTCCGCGCGCTCGGCGATCAGCGCCTTCTGCGCGAGCAGGTCGTGATCGACCCCCCGGGAGATCATGCGGGTCGAACCCCACCAGCGATCGAGGGCGTAGTCGATCCATTCGCGATCCCGTTTGTCAGCCGAACGTACGATCATCAGAACTCTCCCGAAGCGATCACGTGCAGTTTGCCGTCCGCGAGAGCGTCCCCCCTGCCGAGTCCGAAGTCGATCCCGATCACGCCGATTCCCGAAGGAAGCCGCACGCCGGCGCCGTAACCCTGACGCCAGAACGAAGTATCCCCTTCGTCCGTTTCGGAGTATACATACCCCGCATCCAGAAACAGAAACGCGCGAGAGAGCGGGCCGAAGCGATAGCGGAGTTCCGAGCGCATCCAGACCAGGCGCGATCCGAGAAAACGGTCTTCTTCGTAGCCGCGCAAAGTACGCGTGCCGCCGAGGAAGAACTGATCGTAAACGGCAACCGTGGGCCCGTTGTCGTAGCGCGCGAGAACGTTCCCCTCCCACGCAAGCACCACGCGGTCTCCGGCCGGACGAAAGAGAGCCAGGGTAGCGTCCATCGTGGACTGCCTGATGTCGTCGCCGGCGATCTCGCGTTCGGGTTCTCCGTCAATCGTGCGTTCCGCGTACTCCGGTTCGAACCGGAAGCGCAAGCCGCGCGACGGGTTCAGCAGGTCGTCACGGCTGTCGTAGACCACGCCGACCTTGCCCCAGCGCCGGCCGCTTCGCGGGATCGAAGATTTCTCCCGGCGCGGCGTCAGACTGCCGACGCCCAGCGTGAATGACGCCTGCACCCTGTGTGTCAGAGCGAAGTCCACGGTCCCGCTCAGCTCTTCCTTCGCATAAGACGAATCGCGAATCGTCTGATAGATCTCGCCCCCCATACCGAAGCGCGAGCCGAACACCCACGGTTCTCGATACGCGAGTTCCACGGCGCGCGACTCGGGGCCCGTACGCTCCCAGTAGAGCCGGCCCTGCCGGGCACTGCCCGCGATGTTCCGCAGATCGACATGAAAGAATCCCGTGATCAGAGCCGATCCACCATCGGGATCGGGCGCCACTCCGAACACGCCCTCCACACGGCTCGACCTCGCCGCGGTCAGATCGTAAACGATCGTCGCCTCTTTCGTCGTCCAGTCGACGCGGGTTTCCGGCGCGCCCACGAAACGGTAGAGCCCGCTTCTCATGAGACGCTCCCGGCTTTCGTCCACGGCGCTCTGCTTGTAGACCGCGCCGAACGTGAGTCCCGAAAGCCTCGCCACGACCGAAGGTTTCGTGCGCGCGTCTCCTTCGATCGCGAGGTCGCGCAGTCGTATGGGCGGCCCCTCGAGTACGCGAAGCCCGAGTTCGATTCCCCCCCCGGGAGAGCGCGTGACGCCGTGCATGACGATTCGCGCAAACGGATACCCTTCGTCCGCGTAGAGCCGCACGGTGCGGTCGAGATCCTGTTCGAATACCGAAGGACGGAGCACGTCGCCCTCACGTGTGCGCCATTCACGCAGGATTTCGCCGCGCGTCCAGTACGTCTGCCCCTGGAGGTCGAGTCTCTGAATCGGCTGCCTCTCTCCTTCGTCCACGCGAACCGTGTCCTGCGAGAACGTGAACACGGCGTCGTAATACCCGGCGGCAGCGTACCGTTCTCCGAGCCGCGCGGCGGCATTTGCTTCCTCGGCCCTGGAATATCCCGTGTCGGGGAGCGCGAGCGCTTCGCGCACTTCCCGATTATCGAGAACGCGCGCGCCGACGATCGTCCACTCCGCAGCGGCGCGCTCCGTTCCCGGCAGCGCGAGCACGGTGTGCAGCAGGAGCATGGCGATGGGCAGACGTATTCGCATCAGAAGAACGCCCTCATCTCCGCGCGAAATCGCTGCTCGATTCGCTCGCCCCGGAAGTCTTCGCCGGTGTAGGTCAGGCTCGACCGGAGGGCGCGATTCCAATCGTAGGCGAAGCCGGTTCTCCAGCGCGCCCCCTCTTTCCTCGTCCGAAGGAACGAACGCGCGGCGTCGATCCCCCCCGACAGAAAACGAGTCCACGTCACTTCGCCGTCGAATCGGCTCTTCTCGGAGAAGTTCCACGCGAACTCCGGCGCGATCCGGAGCGTCGCGAGCTTCTCCGCGGCGATGCGCTCATCGTCGATCCGCACTGCGGTCCGCCATGCAGCGCGCAGCCGGGGCGTCGGCTGAAGGAGCAGGCCCGCCTCCATGTCGTTGCTCACGAGGTCGACAACGGTCTCCCCGTTCAGCACTTCGTTCTCGGTGCGTCTCTCCCAGGTGGCTTCGAGTTGCGCGTCGGACCGGATCCGTGTCTTCCCGCGCGTCAGAACAGTCCAGACAAGGTCGTCTCGATTGCGTCCCTGGAACTCGTTCACTTCGCGGTCCTCGCGCTCGATCCTGATTTGAGCCGTTCGGTCCGATTTCGGATCCGCCCAGCGAACCTCCTGCCTCGCCCGAATCACGCCTCGAATCGTGGTCGCGTCACGCTGGAAAGCGGACGGTTCGAGCCGAAGCAGAGCGGCGCGATCCTCGCTCGTCGACACTTCCGTGACGCGGAGAAACGTTTCGGTTCGCACGCCACGCCAGCGCGAGTCCTTCCAGCGAGGATTCCGCATCGGCTCCCATCGCACGCTCCCGCTGACGGCCAGATCGAGAAGCGGTTCCGGCTCTCCCTCGCGAATCACGAGATTGAACGTTCCTTCCCGTGGAAAGAAGTTCCCGAGGCTGTCGTAATCCGCTTCCGTTCCCTCGGGCGCGCGAAGCAGGATCCGCTCGCGCCGCGAGCGCTCCTCCGATGTCGCTTCATACGTATAGCTTCCGCGCAAAGCGCCTCCGAACGCGTCATGGCGGACCTCGATCCGCGCGAGATCGCTGGTTTCGTTTCCACGGGACACATCGGGGGCGTATTCGACTTCTCTTCGGCGAAGTTGCGCCGTAACGGAGACCGGTCGTCGCCATTGCAGGTTCAGCTCTCCCGTGCGGCTCCGGTACCACGGCTTCCACTCATCGGCCACGGAGTCCGCGAAGTCCCGCTCTTCTTCCGTGTACACGGCGCCTGTTTCCGCGCTTCCCGTAAACACGGTGAGCCCCGTGCGCCACGTCCCCCCTCGAAGCCCGCCTGCCAGCGCGCCGTCAAGCGTCTGTGACCGGTCGTTCCATCGCCGTTCCAGCATCGGCTCAAGAAAGCGATAGCGCGCCCGGCCCGACCACGTCTCCTCGATACGGGCGCCGGCGAGCGCCCCCGACGTGTCCGTGAAATCAGACGCCGCTTCGCTCGCGCGGTAGCTGAAAGCGCTTCCCGGAACCGGGCGCCACAGGGCGCCTCGCGCGAACCGGGCAGCGTCGAACGCGGACCGGGCGAGCGAACCTCCGTCACCCGAAAGAACCAGCGCACCGATTCGGCTCCGGTGCTCCCACTTCCCGTCGAGAACCGTGAGATCCTCCCGAAACCCGCTGGCTTCGGCGGTTCCCTGCCCGATCACGTCGTCATCCGTCCGTTCTGTCGTCAGCACACCGGCAACCTCGGGCGTCATCCAGAGCTGATCGAAGTGCACGGGCCTCGTGCGACTCAGCGTGAAGAAATCGCGATCCGTATGTTCCGTCGACCAGCGCAGCGAGAGCGTCCCGCCCGCATCCCCGACGGGGGCCCATCGATCGAGGGTGGCGCCTGTTTTCCAGGCAGCGCCCCCGTTGTCGTCGTCATCGAGCGCGGAGACCCGGTTTCGGTCGCGATCGCTAACGGCATATTCCCCGCGCAGCGAAAGCGGACCTGCCACCGCAAGCTCCCCCTCCCAGGTCGCCAGACGCTCCGAGGCGGGCAACGGCAGCAGAATGACGGGGTCGTACGATCCCGTGCCGGCCCCCGTGAAGACGAAGATCTCGCGCCCCCATTCCGCCGAGAGCTCACGGACATACGATCCACGGCCTGTTCCGATATCCCGGAACGTCACGGCAAATGCGCCCGAGTCCTCCCCGGCGTAAACGAAGAAACCCGCCGAGGTCGTGTCGTAGTCACCGCCTTCATCCACGGCGCGGGCGCTCGGCACGAGAGCCTGCCGGTCTCCGGACGCTGCGAGCGAGTCTCTGTCTTCGTCGGTCAACAGGAAAGCCTCGGGAGAATCGGCGTCATCGCCCTCGGAGAAGAACGTGCCGCGCAGAAACGCGCGATCGCCCCAGCGGTATCCGCCGCGTGCCGTCGCGTAACTCCGGCGATACTCTTCACCGCTCAACTGGAAATCGACGGCAATGCGGCTCTCCGAATCGATCGGCCGGGAAGGATTGAACGTCACGGTGCCGTCGGCATAGTCCATGACGTAGTCGTTCGACTCGCCGCGCCGCATTCTCTCTCCGCCCACCCATACCGTTTCGCTGCCGGCGACGAGAACCGCGGATCCCTCGCGCGGAACGAGCCGGTAAGGCCCCTGCTTCCCTTCGGCCCCGCGAATCTCTACGTTCTCGAAGGTCCCGCGAGCACGCCCCCCCGAGATTTCGAGAAAGACGCGGTCGTCTTCGAACCGCCCCAGCGCCCCCTGCAGAACCCGCTGGTAACGGCCGAACGTGCCGGTTTCGAAGTCCACGTCGAAATCACCGAACGTGGCGGAAACGCGCGGCCCCTCGATCTCGATCAGCACCTCGTCGAGCTCTTCCAGACGCTCCGAACGACCTTCCGGCTGGAACGGCAGATTCTCGTCGCTCAGCTGGGCCGTGACACGCACATCGGGCGTCAGATTACCTCGTACACTGACCCTGAGGGCCTGGTCCAGTTCGAGCTCGCGCCCCGATCCGATCAGAACGGCGAACGATTTGCTTCCCCCCACGCGCAGGTCGCCGCGATCGAGCGGGCCCGTCTGCAGCCGGCTCCGGTCATCGAGAGGCGCGATCGTCGCTTCGCTTTTGTCGTCGTTCAGTTTGAGTTCGTTCAGAGCGCGTTCGAGCGAGAGGGTGACAGGCAGGTAGCGGTAAGTAATCCGAACGGTGTCCCGGGGCG
>JABDJQ010000002.1 GCA_013002425.1 Gemmatimonadota bacterium | reverse complement strand
GCTTGTCGCCGCGCGCGACGCCGGACTGACGCCGGAGCTTCCGCACAAGGAGTATCTCGGGAAGAAGGCGGGCACGGTGCCCGACGACAAGTACCCGTTCTGGTGGGCGACCGGTGTCGTGTACGAGCATTTTCACACGGCGAAGACCGTGCGTGCCGGCACGACGAAGAAACTCGTCCCCGAGATGTACGTCGAAATGCATCCGGAAGACGCGAAGGAGCTCAAAGTCAAAGACGGCGAATGGGTCAGGATCGTAACGCGTCGCGGCAGCATCGAGGCGCGCGTATCGATCGGGCTGGATTCCGTCGTCAAGCCGGCGCGCAACACCGTGCCGAAGGGATTTCTGTTCAGTCCGTGGAATCTGTCCGTGGCGGATTCGGCCGATCCCGAGAAGAACCGCTGGCTCGCGAACGGAACGACGCACCGCGCGTTCGATCCCGTATCCGGCCAGGCAGACTTCAAGAAGTGCGCCTGCCGGGTCGAACCGATCCGAAGCGCATGAAACGCCGGGGGTTCCTGAGGGCGTTCTTCGCGGGCACGCTGCTGCCGCTTGCCGTGCCCCTGCTCGACAAGCTTCCGGGCGGCAACAGCCTGCGCCGTTTTCTCCGGCCGCCCGGGGCGCTCCCCGAGAAGGAATTTCTCGACGCGTGCATCGGGTGCGGCCAGTGCGCCAACGTGTGTCCGAACAAGTGCATCGAGACGTACGGGCTCGACGGCGGCCTTGACAATCTCGCCACGCCCCGCATCGTGGCGCGGTCGAAAGGGTGCATTCTCTGCATGGCGTGCACGCAGGTCTGTCCTACGGGGGCTCTGCAGAAACTCGAGCCGACCGACGAGGGGATGCGCGCCGTGGCGATGGGCACGGCTTTCGTAACGGAGAGCATCTGCTACTCGTTCTCCGGCCGGACGTGCGGCGCGTGTTACCGCGCGTGTCCGCTTCCGGGAGAAGCCATGACGATCGGGCTATTCGAACAACCCACCGTTCACGCGGAGCACTGTGTCGGGTGCGGACTCTGCGAGCAGGCGTGCATTCACATGCCTCAGGCGATCCGCATCGTGCCGATTGCCGAGCTTCGCGAGCGGGAAACGGCGTGACACTATGGATAGACGCGATTTTCTCGGGCAGATAACGAAGGGGGCGGTGTCGAGCGCCATGGCGTGTTCCGCACTCGGCGTGCTGGCCTGGCAGGTGAGGCGGAACCCGGCGCCGCATCGGCTCGCGACCGAACCGGGAACGCTTCGTCCTCCCGGGGCGCTGCCCGAAGACGATTTCCTCGCGTCATGCATCCGGTGCACGGCGTGCCACGACTCCTGCATGAGCCGCGCGATTCAGCTGGCCGGCCCCGGCGATCCCGCCGAGACGGGCACTCCGTTCATTCTGCCGACTGAAACCGCATGCAATCTCTGTCTTGCCTGCACCACCGCGTGCCCCACCGGCGCGCTGCAACCGATCACGGACATCAAGACCGTCGCGATGGGAACCGCGGTCATCGATCCGCGCACCTGCGTCGCGATCAACCAGACAGGCGTCTGCGGCGCGTGTCACACCGTGTGCCCCCTCAGGAACTCCGCGATTACGCTCGGGTTGCATAACGCGCCGGTCGTGCACGAAGAGCATTGCGTCGGGTGCGGACTCTGCGAAGAGGCGTGCATCGTACGAGGCACGAAAGCGATTCGCGTATTCCCGGAAAGGGAGAGGGCATGACGGGCCGATCGCAGTGGCTGCGCCACACCGTTCAGTTCGCCGTATTGGCCGGGATGGTCGTTCTTGCGATCCTGGCGAGCCGGGGCGTCGCTACTACCGTGACCGGAAACACGTGGGTCGCGCATGTCGCCGGTTTCCCGATCGTGGATCCGCTCGCGGGCGCCGAAGGACTCGTGGCGCGCGGGGCGGCGCGCGGTCGCATTCTTCTCGCCGTCCTCGTTCCTGTTCTCGTGACTCTCGTGCTCGGCCGTGTCTTCTGTTCCTGGATCTGCCCGGCCGGATTTCTCTTCGAAGCGACCGATCGCCTGCGCGGTTTCTTGAAACAAAAAGGATTCAGGCCGGGAAATGTCAGGTTCCGGCGTGGACACAAGTACGTCCTGCTTGCTCTCGGCCTCGCACTCTCCGCGTTCCTCGCGATGCCGCTGCTGGGGCACTTCTATCCGCCGGCGCTCGTGGTTCGCGAAATCCACCGTGCCGTATTCAGCTGGGGAAACGGCGCGGCCGGAATCGTGACGGGCGGGGCGCTCTTCCTGCTCTTTCTCGTCACGCTCGAACTCGTGGCGAGTCCGCGCGCCTGGTGCCGTTCCTTCTGTCCGGGGGGCGCGCTCTATTCGCTGCTCGGCGCCCGGCGGCCGGTGCGCGTGCGTCTCGAAGAGAGCCGCTGCACGAAGTGCGCCGACTGCGTGCCCGTCTGCCCCATGGCGCTGAATCCGATGCTGGACCGCATGGGGGCGGAGTGCGACAACTGCCTGGCGTGCGTTTCGGTCTGCCCCGATGAAGCGCTCTCCTTTCGCAGTACGAAGAAGGAACGACAGAAGGGCGGCGTTTGATGGGGTCGGGGGAGAAGAACCGCTGGGGACTCTACGGAAAAGGGCTTCTCGTTCTTTCGCTGTTCACGCGCACTGGTGTCCTCGCGCTTCTCTGCTTTCTCGCGTTCTCCTCGGAGTTCGCGAACCTGAAGATGGGCTACAACAACGCCAGGCTCGTGGAACTGAGTTCCGGAAGACCGATGCGCGTTGCGTACGAATGGACGGAATCGTTTCTTTCGCTCTTCGGCGAGCCGGAGGAAGTCGTGCGCACTTCGGGCGGCATGACCTGGTCGATTCGCGTGCTGGGCGTGCCGTTCACGGATCCGATCGCGGCCCTCTCGCTTCTGGCGCGCCATCACAAGTGGACGTGGTCGATCGCGCTCGGCCTGATCGTGCCGCTCACGATCGCGTTCCTCTTCGGCCGCGTCTTCTGCGCGTATGTTTGTCCGGCGTCGCTCGCGTTCTTCGTGACGTCCCGCATTCGCGGGCTGCTCGAGAAGTTCTTCTACTTCCCCGATTTCCGTCTGCATCATGGAGTCGCCTGGGGGGTGCTGGCCGGCGGGCTCGTCGTGATGCTCTTTTACGGACACGGCATCTGGACGCTGATCCTTCCCTACTTCGCGATGGGGCAGACGATCTTTCAGGCGATCGCGTTCGGCACGCTCTCGGTGGCCGCGGCGAGTCTCGGGCTGTTTCTGCTGCTCGACGTGCTGCTCGGAAAGCAGTTCACGTGTCGCTATCTCTGTCCGACGGGAAGGCTGCTCGGCTGGATCGGGCGGCGACAGAAGATTACGATCAGACGCGACGCCGCGCACTGCCTCGATTCGTGCCGGAGCTGCACGGACGTCTGCCCGCTCAGCGTGAATCCCAAAGTGGACGAAACGCGCGACTGCTCGGTGTGCGGCGAATGCGTGACGATCTGCCCGACACAATGTCTCTCGATCGGACGGGAACAAAAATGAGAGCATGGAAAACATTCGCGGCGGCCCTGCTCGCGATCGCGGCACTCGCTTCGAGCGCATTCGGCCATCACTTCAAGGGGCTCCCGCACTATTCGTATTACGAGCATTACCCTCAGGTGCCGCAGGAGGAGTTCCTCGGGCAGGAAGGACAGTACGAGTACTCGCTCGTTCTCTACGACTTCCAGGGGCTCAACCAGGCGGACATGGAGCAGCCGGACAACGCGCGGCTCTACCTGATCATCTTCAATCTGCGCGCGAACGATGTCTATGAAGGTCCGCTCACGCTCGCCATATGCGACAGAGACGCGGTGGTATACGAAGAGGTGTTCGCCGGCCCCGAGGAGGAGTGCGTGTATGCCCTGCAGCAGGACCTCCCGTCGACCGGGAAGTATTCGCTGCTCGTGACGCTCGGCGACGGAAGCGATCAGGAAGTCCGTATTCCGTTCCGGCTCTCGTCGCAGAAAACGTACTGGGGGAGAAAAGTGGCCGGAGCGCTGGCGCTGCTGATTCTCGTCGTGGCCGTTGGATCGCGACGCGCGCGCGTGATGCAGGATCGTCGCGCCTCCGCGCGCCGGAGGAACCGCGCATGATGCCGCAGATTCAAACGGTGAGAATGCAGGACACGGCCGGCGAAGCCGGCACGACCGGGGAAGTCGGTACGGCCGGCAAAGCCGGCACGACCGGGGAACTCTGCAAGTTCTGCGGCATGACCGACTGCCCGATGCACAGCACGGCGGCGAAAGCGGAGACGGGCACGGGAACGGTGGCGCAGGAGGGACCGGCGGTTCATCAGATGGCGGGCGTCCCGGTTTCGATCGCGATCGGCGGAATCGTCGCGATCATAATCGTGTCGCACCTCTTCCTGCACTTCGGCAAGCGACGCGGCTTGCGCAAGGCGTACCCCGCGTTCGACCTGCTGCGCCTCCCGCTCCTGAAGCGGATCGTTCGCTGGAGCGCGTTTCCGATGCTGATCCAGACCGTCTCGATCGGTCTCTTTCTGCTCGTGATCGGCGCCGGACTGTTCGGGAATCAGCGCGTCAACATCGCCCCCGTTCTGACATGGACCTGGTGGTGGGCGCTTCTCATCTTCGCGATCGTGGGTATGGGGACGGCCTTCTGCGCGATCTGCCCGTGGGAGGGGCTTTCGAGCCTCGTGACATCGCTTTCGCTCAAGTCCCGCCGCAAGTCGATCGGCTTCGAACTCAAGTGGCCGCGGTGGTTGCGCAACACGCATGTCGCTCTCTTTCTCTTCATCGTGCTCACGTGGTTCGAACTCGGGCTCGGCGTTACGAAGTCGCCGTCGATGACGGCGCTTCTCGCCGCGGCGTTCGGTACGATGGCGATCGTGACCGCGCTCGTTTTCGAACGACGCTCCTTCTGCCGCTACGTCTGCTTCGTCGGGCGGATTCAGGGACTCTACGCGCTCTTCGCCCCGATCGAAGTGAGGCCCGGTCCGCCCGACATCTGCCGGTCGTGCGAAGGGAAGGAGTGTTACAACGGGAGCGACAGTGCCGAGGGTTGTCCGACGTCGCTCTTCCCGGGCGCGCTCACAGAGAACACTTACTGCACGCTCTGTACCGAGTGCGTCCGCTCCTGCCCGCACGACAACATCGCGCTCAACGTGCGGCCGTTCGGCGCCGACCTGTTCCGCAAAGTGCGCTTTCGCTGGGACGAAGCCGTGCTCGCGCTGTCGCTGCTCGCGCTGACCAGCTTTCATGGACTCACGATGACGCCTTCGTGGATTCGAATGACCGATCTGATGCGGGCCGAACTCGGTCTCGGGTCGCATGCGGTGTTCACGATTCTGATGGCCCTCATGATGATCGTTCCGATCGGTCTCTTCTACGGCGTGTCGGCTCTCGCCGGCCGCCTCGGCGGCGACAAGTCGACTGACACCGCGCGCGTCTTCCGCGCCTTCGCGTATTCGGTCATTCCGATCGCGCTCTTCTATCATCTGGCGCACAACGGCATGCACTTCTTCATGGAAGCGCAATACATCATTCCACTGCTCAGCGACCCTTTCGGCTGGGGATGGAATCTGTTCGGGACCGCGGGGAAGACGTACGATCCCTGGATGACGCTGCGTACGATCTGGTGGATGCAGATTACGTTCATCGTCATGGGACACGTGTTCGGCGTGATTGCGGCCGACCGGATCGTGCGTGTTCTCTATACTGAACGCGGGCCCGCGTTTCGAGCGCTCATGCCTCTCATCGTGCTCATGATTCTCTATTCGAGTTTCAGTGTGTGGCTCATCGCCCAGCCGATGGAGATGAGGTCGGGGATGTAGTCATGGAATACGATCTCTCACGTCGACAGTTCCTGCGTCTCGGCGCGGGTGATGTAATGCGCGGTCTGCTGCGCCGGAAAGAGGAAGGGGATGAGGCCGCCGTCCCCCCGATTCGACCGCCCGGCGCGCTCCGCGGGGAGGAGGAATTCCTCGCGACCTGCGAACGTTGCGGAAAGTGCGCGGAGGCGTGTCCGTTCGACGTGATCGCCCTTCTCTCGCCGGCCGCCGGCAGGGCGGAGGGAACTCCCGTACTGAACCCCGAAGAAACACCGTGCCGGTGGTGCGATACCTGGGACTGCATTCACGCGTGCCCGAGCGGCGCGCTGTCGATCACGGACGGCGCGCAGCCGGCGCCGATCGCGAAGGTCGAGCTCCGGCTCGATCTCTGTCTGACGACGCAAGGGGTTCTCTGCGACACGTGCACGCACTACTGTCCTCCCGCCGCGCGCGCGCTTACGATGAACGGACGCGAGCCCCGGCTGGATGTCGACCGGTGCACCGGATGCGGGCTCTGCATTCAGCATTGCGAGGCGACGCCGACCGCTTTCCGTATCAAGCCGACCGCCTACCCTGTCAAAAAGTGATATACTTGCCGGAATTACGCTGACACTTCTTCGCTCTCCAGGAAAGGCCCGTACCATGTCCCTTTCGTCCCTCGTCCGGACGCCTGTTCGTCCTGTGTCCGTGCTTCTTTTCGCGCTCGCGCTCCTGCTGAGCTTCGCGCTGCCGCAGAACGCCCGGGCCGATCAATACGCGCTGAGCTTCGTGGGCGATCTCTGGTTCCCGGCGGACAGCGGAGGATGCGGCGGCACGCCGATCGTCGGCGGTTCGGACGTCTGGGGGTACACGGCTCCGGACGGTACGGAATACGCGATCATGGGGATCCTGACCGGCGTGGCGGTCGTCCGCATTCCTGACATGACGGTGATTCAGACGATCGCGGGCCCGCAGAACAACGACTGTTACTATCACCGCGACATCAAGACGTATCAGAACTACGCGTATGTCGTGTCGGAGAACACGGGGACGAACCAGGGCATTCAGATTCTCGACCTTTCGACGCTCCCCGACAGCGTGCGCGTGGTCGGTTCCTACACCACCGCGAGCGACACCCGTTCGCACAATCTCAGCATCGACACGGCCACGGGCTACATGTACGTCTGCAAGCAGAACTACTCCGGCTTCCGCGTGATCAGCCTCGCGAACCCGGAGAGTCCGGTCGATGTCGGCTTTGCGGCGACGCCCGACATTCACGACGTGTATGCGCGGAACGACACCGTGTATGTTTCGGAAGGGTGGAACGGCACGTTTTCGCTCTTCAACGCCGCTAACAAAGCGAGTCCGACACTGATCACGCGTCTCACGGTTCCGTCCGCGGGTTACGCGCACAACGCATGGGCTTCGGTCGACGGGCAGCACATGCTGACGACCGAAGAGACGTCTTCGAAGACCGTGAAAGTATGGAACATCGCGGACCCGCTTTCGATCACGCAGGTCGGCAGCTGGCTCGGCGGCAGCAATCTCGCGCACAACGTCCAGGTCGAAGGGGACTTCGCGTTCGTTTCGCATTACTCGTACGGCGTCTCCGTACTCGACATCTCGACGCCTTCGACTCCGGTCGAAGTCGCGCATTACGATACGTACCCGGCCAGCGACGCCACGGCGTTCTGGGGATGCTGGGGTGTCTACCCGCATACGACGACGGGCTACGTCTACACGAGCGACATCGAAGGGAAGCTCACCGTGCTTCGCTTCGACAACGTGACGGGCGTGGCCGGCGCGGCAGACGCGGGCGGCGCCGACGATTCCGGAAGCGACGTGGTGCCCGAGGTCGCGCACGCTCTTACGAACGCGCCGAACCCGTTCAATCCGCGCACGGTGATATCGTTCGCGCTGCGCGAACCGGCGCCGGTCGATCTCACGATCTTCGATTCCGCCGGCCGGGTAGTGCGGTCGCTCGTACAGGGCGAGTTCGCCGATGCGGGAACGAACGCGCGCGAGTGGAACGGAAACGACGACGCGGGCCGACCGGTGGCTTCCGGCAAGTACTACTACCGGCTTGCGGCAGCGGGCGACCGACCGTTCACGATTACGCGGCCCATGGTACTGATCCGCTAGAGCGCTCGCCAGCGGCGGTCGTACGCGCTATAGTGACCGCGCCATGGCACGTGCTCTCGAATCCACATTCTTCTTCTTCCTGCTCGCGTTCGCGATCTTCGCGTCGATCTCCGTCGCGTTTTCGGAGACCGCGCTCGGTCTCGCGACGTTCTTCTGGCTGATCGGATTCGCGCATCCCGCCCTGCGGCGCCCCGAGCGATGGGAAGGGATACGCGCCTGCGCTCCTCTTCTCGTGCCGCTTCTTGCATGGGTGCTCTGCTATCTCGTGGCGGCCTGGTTCGCCGAAGACCGAAGCGGCAGTGTCGCGAAGCTGTCGAAGCTCGCCGTGCTCGCGGTCGTCCCGCTCGTCGCGATGATGGTGCGCACGCCGAAGCGTCTGGCATTCGTGCTCGGCGCTCTGCTGGTCGGCGGAATCGTGACGTCCGTCTACGGTTTCGTGACGCTCCCGAACCGCGCGAACGGGCGCCTCACCGGGTACGTCGCGTTCTATATGACGACCGCGGGGCTCCTGCTGCAACTCACCCTGGTCGGAACGGCGATTCTTGCGGCGCTCCCGAAACGGAGCGCGCTCTTTCGGCTCGCCCTGCTCGCCGTTCCCGTCCTTGCGATCGCACTACTCCTGACGTATACGCGCGGCGCCTGGATCGGAGCCGTCGCCGGCCTGACGGCGATTTTCATCGCAAGATTTCCGCGTCTCTTTTATATCCCGGTCATTCTCGCGATTCTCGCGAATGTCGTTCCCGGGCCGGTGCGAGACACCGCCCGTTCCGCGTGGGACCTGAACCATCCGCGGAACCGGGAACGACTGTTCATGTATGAAGCAGGGGCGCGGATCTTTCGCGATCATCCTGTGACCGGCATCGGTCTCACGGGCATGAAGGAGAAGTACCTCGCGTATCGCGACCCGGCGGCGAAAGAACACGCCGTACATCTTCATTCGGTGCCCGTTCATCTCGCGGCGAGCATGGGGAGCGTGGGGATCGTCGGCTGGTTCGTCACGTTCGGCGGCATCCTGATCTGGCTCGTGCGCTCGTTCCGAAGGCGTGCGCATGCCCCGCCGGTCGTGCGCGGGGCGCTTCTCGGCGTGATCGCGGTCTGGGCCGGGTTCGTCGTGAACGGGCTCTTCGAATGGAATCTGGGAGACGTGGAAGTAATCACGCTCTTCTGGACGATGATCGGGCTCGCGACCGCGGCCTCGATCATGACAGAGTCGCAGGATCAGAACTGACGGCAACGAAAAAGGGCGGCTCCCGTTCGGGAACCGCCCTTTGGAGTCGAAATCAGCGTCAGTCTACCGGAAGTCGGTCTTCACCGAACCCCAGGTGGTCTGCTGCGTCGCGGTCGAGTTGCCGTAGTTCACGGCCGCGATCGCGCCGGAACCCGACATTTCCACGATCATCTTCGTGATCTGGCCGTAGAACGAAAGATCCACGTCCTGATAGCTGTTGTCGCCGAGGCCGACCACGTACTTCGTACCGGCAAGGTTGTTGCCGTTGTAGAACGTGATGTTGGCGTGCTCCTGCGTGTCGAGGTCGACGAAGCCGGCGCTCTGGATCGAGACCGGATGGTTGAACTCGAACGAGAGTTCGCCGCCGCCCGCTTCATCGCACGGAGTGTCGACGAGGCCGTCGTTGTCGGCGTCAGCGACGCTCGTGGCGATCACGAGCAGGTTGCCCTGCGCCGTGCAGTTTTCGCCCGACTCTCCCGGAGCGCCGCCCGCGCCCACGCCCGGTCCGTTGCAACCCTGATTCGGGGTGCCGAGGTCCGCGTCCTGCGCGATCGGATTGGCCGAGTCGAAGATGAGGGCCGAGTTCGGGCCCGTGCCGTTGTTGACGACTTGCAGCGTGAAGTCCGCGAAGTGCGTGTTGCCCGCGACCGGCGCGCCGTTCGTGCCGGCGCCCGAGACTACCGTGCCCGGCGTAATGCTGCTGAAGTCCTCGGCGCCGGCAAATGCGAAGCCTGCGCAGAAGCAGAGGGCTGCAGCCACAGCGCCAATCTTCATTCCGTTGAACATATGCATATTCTCCTTACGGGCCGGAGCCCACGTGTCCCGCGCGTACCCGCGCTTCCTATCTCTAGACGAAAGATCGGAATCCGGACGAGTTCACTGAACCACCCGGAGCCGCATAAACGCGCGTGATGGGACATTCGGCCGGTTTCTGCCCCGATCCGGTGGAATCACGCCAATAGGGGCGCTCGCGTGGACGGCTCCTCCTCGCTTCGCCCTGTCGGACCGTGGTACAGGGCGCTCGAAACGAATACGTCCGATCCCCGGTCCTCCAATGGGGCTCAGCTGCGGGGGCCCGCCCACGCTCGCGTGCGGGCGGAAAGGGAAGGGGACGGAGGAGAAGGGACGGAGGGAAGGGACGAAGGGAGGGGCAGAGGCGCAAGGGCGGAAGGAAGCGAGGGAGGGCCGAGCA
>JABDJQ010000338.1 GCA_013002425.1 Gemmatimonadota bacterium | reverse complement strand
TCGCGTACGCGCCGTCGACTTCCGAATAGCCCGTGCGCGCCGAGGCTTCCTCGAACGACAGCAGCCCGCCGCGCGAGAACGCGAAGCCGTTTGCGAGCAGTGCTTCGTAGATCTCGCTTGCGATGAAGTAGTGGCCGCGCGCGTTCGGATGCACGTGCTCGAAGATGAGGTCGGTGCCGACGACGCCCGCTTCCGACTCACGGTCGAGCCTGTCCACGCAGTCGACGAGAGAAACCCCCTCGCCTGCGTCGCGGGCGCCGCCCGGCCGCGACTCGACCCCGCCGCCTGCGTCGCCCGCCACTTCGCGCACGGTACCGACGAGGCGATCGTTCGCGCGCAGCTGCAGACCGTCGTAGAGCAGCGCCCGCGCGAATTCGTGCCTGGCCGCGTCCTTATCGCCCGCCTCGAGCGCGAGCATGCCGAATCGGAACGAGAGCGCCGCATGCGTGCTGTCGATCGCGCGCGCCTTCTCGTATTCCGCGCGCGCGCCGGCCGCGTCGCCCGTCTTTCGCTTCGTGTCGCCCTGGCGCAGTCGCAGGTCCCATTCGCGCTCGTTTTCCGCGTCGAACGAAACGTCGTGCAGCGGCACCATCGGGCTGCAACCCGCGCGGTTTGCGGCCGTCGTACAGAGAAAGATCGGCACGCCCTTCTTCTTCGCCGCGCCGACCATCCCTTCCAGATTCTTCCGGTAGTTCTCGACGACGGAATCGTAGAGCTCCGAATACGGACGCACTTCACGGTTCTGCGTAAGTGCTTCGAGCGGCTGCCCCTTCGGGCCGTCGCTTTCCGTTGCGGGGCGATTGAAGCGCTCGAGAGCCTTCGCGACGAGCGAATAGAGCGCGGTTCCCTGCATTTCGAGAAACAGATTCGTCATGAAGCGATTCGAACCGACCGACATCGCCGAGCCCGCGCCGAGCACGCCGTAGAGTTCGTTGTGTCCCGAATAGACGATCACGAGGTCGGGGTCGTAGCGGCCGACGATTTCGCGCACCCACTGGCCCACCTGATACGAGCTGATCGCCGTCATCGACGTGTTGATGACTTCGACTTCGCCCTCGCTTCCGGCCGCCATCATCTCGCGCAGGTAGCCCGCGAACGAAACGTTGGGCGAGAACGGAAAGCCGACCGAAGACGAAGCCCCCACGACGAAGGCCCGGAACGTGTCCGCCGGCTTTTCCCGCGCGAACTGCGCGAAAGGAACCTGCGGGCGCGGAAAGTCGCTCCCTGCGTCGGTTGCCGGGAAGAAGAGACGTTCGTTCAGCTTGTCGTTCGTGACCCAGTACGTGTTGCCGTCGGGGGCTTTCATCGTGACGAAGAGCGTGCTCGCTCCCCCGATGCCGACGAGACGGAGCGCCACTTCCGCGAGCACGATGAGCCCGACGCCGAAGAGGAGCAGAAAGAGGCGCTGGAGCCAGGTTGTTGATGACGAATTGCTCATGAATCCTTCGCCGGTGCAGGCTCGTCTCCGGGCGCGCGCCCGATGAACAGCACGTCGGAGAGGAGGCCGTGATGGTCGCTGCCCGGGATCGTGATCGATCTCGTACTGGTCGCGACGAAGCCCGGCGAGTGCAGAATATGGTCAATCGGGACTTGAAGCAACGAATTCCATGTCGGCCACGTGGGCACGAGACCGAAGCCGAGGCGGGCCCTCTCGAGATGCAGTTCACGCGTGAATCTTCTGAACGACGGCGACCAGATCGTCATGTTGAAATCGCCGACGACGAGCTGCGGCTCCGCCCCGTCCCGCGCGAGCAGATGAGCGCGCACGTCGTCGAGCTGGCGTGTGCGCGCCCGGAAGAGAAGCGCGGATCTCGGCGGAAGCGCGTGCAGCGCCGTGAGCCGAAAAGAGGGCGCCATGGTCGCACCCGCCTGACCGGCCGAGGCGTCCCGCGCGACCGCGAGCACGAAATCGGCATACGGGCGCCCGTGAAGCGGCAGCCATGCCTCGTCGCGAAGCTCGATTCTCCGCCCGAGAAGAATGGCCACACCCGGTCGACGCGAGAGCGGATCGAATCGCTGCACCGGGAAAATGTCCGAAAGTCCGGTGAACTGCTCGCGCCACCAGTTGTCGACTTCCTGCAGCACGAGAATGTCCGGTTCCGCCTCGCGCAACGCGCCGAGGACCGCCGAGGCGTTTCGATTCGACCACTCGAGGTTGATCGTCAGGATGCGGAACGAAGGGATCGCGCCCGCGGACGGGCCCGCCGCCCCCGGCTGCGATGCGGGCAGTGCGAGGGGAACCACCGATGCCCAGCAGGCCAGAGCAGCCGCCCCCGCGATCGTGGCCGGCACGCGCGCCCGCAGGCCGAGCGCCAGCCCCGCCGCCAGCGTCGTGATGACGGCGATCTGCACGCGGAAACTCGCCGCAAGCTCGACCGGCCACGCCTCGACCGGGATCAGCGACAGGATCGCGGCGAATCCGGCGACAACGCATAGAACGGCGATGATGGTACGGGCAGCACTCATTCCGGTTAGCATACCCCAGAGTCGGGCGTTCGGCTCCGGAAGCGCGAGCCTGGCCGAGTCTGAGGCGCAAGATCGTTGCTTCCCTCGATGCCCAGGCAGCGAGCGCTCCTTCTCTTCCCCTCTTCTCCTCGTCTCCTCTCTTTTCTTCTCCTCTTCCCTTTCCTTTTCCCCTCTTCTCCTCTCCCCACTTCTTCTCGCTCGCAGGG
>JABDJQ010000750.1 GCA_013002425.1 Gemmatimonadota bacterium | reverse complement strand
GTGTACTCCTCCTGAACGGAGAGGACGAAACGCTTATGACCGTGGCGCGCGAAATGGAACTCTCGTTTCGTACGTTCGGTCTCTCCGATGCCGACGATTATCACCCGGCCGCATGCGATCCGTGGCGAGCCGGCGGCCTCGCGATGACGATGCCGGACGGCCTCGCGATCGAGACGCCTTTGTATGGCGAGCATCAGGCGCGGAACGTTCTCGCGGCCGTCTGCGCCGCGCGCCTGAACGGCGTGCCTGACGACCGGATTGCCGAAGCGCTT
This sequence comes from Gemmatimonadota bacterium, assembly GCA_013002425.1. GTDB lineage: Bacteria > Orphanbacterota > Orphanbacteria > Orphanbacterales > Orphanbacteraceae > JABDJQ01. The sequence goes on along the minus strand of JABDJQ010000750.1, from coordinate 1,104 downwards.
CGCGCATTCGAGCCACCGAAGGGACGTTTCGCCCCCGCCGTCGTGAACGACGTACTTCTGATCGACGATACGTACAACGCCAACGGCGCATCGACTTCCGCGGCGCTCACGTTCCTCGAGCGGGGCGCGATCCGCGGGAAACGCATGCTGCTGCTCGGCGACATGCTCGAACTGGGACACGAGGAGCGCGCCGCACACCGCGCGGCGGGAGCGGAGGCGGCTGCGGCCGGCATCGACCGCCTCTACCTCTGGGGAGAGCGCGTGCGCGACGTCGCCGAAGCCGCGATCGCGGCCGGCATGGGCGAAGACGCGGTCACGGGGCCGGGAACGACGGAGGATGAACTCGTGGCCGCGATCACACGCGATCTTGCCGCCGGCGACTGCCTCGTCGTCAAAGGTTCGCGCGGCATGCGGATGGAACGATTTCTGGACGCGATCAAAAAGGTCCTCACCGAACGCGGAGGGGGCGCCTGATGCTGTATCACCTGCTTTACCCGTTAAGCGATACGTATTCGATCCTGAACGTCTTCCGATACATCACGTTCAGAACCGCTTACGCGGCGATCACGGCTCTCGTTCTCTGCTTCCTGTTCGGACCCGTGTTCATCCGCTGGCTCGGGAAACTGCAGTGCCTCGAAGAGCCGAGCGAATGGACGCCGGAATCGCACCAGAAGAAGCGCGGCACGCCGACGATGGGCGGGCTCTTGATTCTGTTCGCGATCATCGTTCCCACTTTGATCTGGGCGAACCTGTCGAATCCGTACGTGCAGCTCATTCTGCTCGTGACGGTCTGGCTCGGCGGGCTCGGCCTGCTCGACGACTACCTGAAAGTCGTGCGCAAGTATCCGAAGGGACTGATCGGTCGCTACAAGCTGATCGGGCAGATCGTGCTCGGTACGTTCGTCGGCTGCATGCTCGCGTTTTTTCCGCCCGACCCGGAATGGGCGACGAAGACGACCGTGCCGTTCCTGAAAGACTTCGTTATCGATTTTCGATGGCTCTACATTCCGTTCATCGTGTTCGTACTGACGGGTTCGTCGAACGCCGTCAACCTGACCGACGGCCTGGACGGCCTCGCGATCGGCCTTGTCGCCCTTTCGGGCG
>JABDJQ010000332.1 GCA_013002425.1 Gemmatimonadota bacterium | reverse complement strand
GGTCTCCCCTGTCCACAGCTCGTTCATCCCCTGGTCGTAGACCGCGACTCTGTATTTCCGCGTGGACGAGGGGCCGCGCCAGCGAAACTCCGCCGGAGGCTCCGCGAGGGGGCCGACCGGGTAGAGGGGAATCACGATCATGGCATCCGGGCGCTCGTCTTCGGAAACGGGCTCCGGAGCGCGTATCCCGAACCAGTAGACACAGGCGGCGGCGGCGGCCGTGATCAGAAACAGAGGAATCCACTCTCTTCGCATCGAGATCTCCTGCGGGGAACGGCATCCATTCTAGCGGAACCGCCGCGGGAATCCACCGGGAACTCACGGGACACGAGAGGGTAGAAGACATAGAATCTTACTCACTTCGCGACCCATCCACGAGGAGGTACATATGAACCGTTTTACCACGTTTTTCGCGGGCGGGCTGATCGCGCTGGTCACGGTGCTGGCGCTGCAATGGCCCACCGGAGCGGAAGCCACTCCCGACGCGGAAGCGCTTTCGATCGTGCGCGCCATGAGCCGGGCGTTCAGTTCGGTTTCCGAGGAAGTCATCCCCTCGGTCGTCACGATCAGCAGCAAGAAAGTCATCAAGACCGCGCAGCAGGGGCCGCGGGGCGATGAATTTGACGAATTCTTCTGGCGCTTCTTCGGCAATCCGGACCAGGAGGGAGAACGGCGCCAGCAGGCCCTCGGATCGGGCGTCATCATTTCGGACGACGGCTATATATTGACGAACCACCATGTCGTTTCGAACGCCGACGAGATTGCCGTGATCTTCTCCGACGGCGAAGAAAGGGCGGCCACGATCGTAGGGACCGACCGGAACACCGACGTCGCCGTCATCAAGATCGAAGGCAATGGCTATCCCGCCGCGCGCCTCGGACAGTCCGAGAACGTCCACATCGGCGAATGGGTGCTCGCGATCGGCAGCCCGTTCTCGCAGAACCTCGGCGCGACGGTAACGGCCGGGATCGTTTCGGGAACGGGCCGCGGACTCGGCCTCACGAACTACGAAGACTTCATTCAGACGGACGCGGCGATCAACCCGGGCAACTCGGGCGGGGCGCTCGTGAACCTCGACGGCGAAGTGATCGGCATCAACACGGCGATCGCGACGCGCTCGGGCGGTTCGCAGGGCGTCGGTTTCGCGATTCCGATCGATATGGTGAACCGCATCAAGGACGACCTGATCCGCGACGGCAAAGTGACGCGCGGCTATATCGGCATCGGCATTCAGGAAGTCACGAAGGACATTCAGGAAGGCTTCAAGCTGCCCACGCGGAACGGCATTCTGATCTCGCGCGTAGAGTCGGATTCCCCGGCCGAGGAAGCGGGACTGAAGCAGGGCGACGTCATTCGCTATCTGAACGGCAGGGAAATCGAAACCATGCGGGCGTTCCGGAACGAAGTCGCCGCGACTCCGCCGGGGTCCTCGATCAAGCTCGGCGTCTATCGGGACGGCAAGGACAGGACCTTCAGCCTGCGCCTCGCGCTCTACCCGGAGGACAACGAGCCTCTCGCGCAGCGGGAAGCGCACGTCCGGGAACGCCTCGGGATCGCCGTGGCTCAGATCAATCCCGAGCTCAAGCAGAAGTTCGGCCTCTCGCGCACCAGCGGGATCGTGATCACGGACGTTCGCCCGGGTTCCGTGGCGGCCGAAAACGGCCTGCGGCCCGGAGACGTGATTCTGGAACTGAACCAGAAGGCGGCCGGCGGCGCGCGTGACTTCCGCGAGTCCGTCAAGGCACTCGAAACGGACGACGTGGCGCTTCTGCTCGTCGAACGCGAAGATGCTACGTTCTTTGCCGCGCTCCGCATCCGCGGGGAGTAGGCGGAAGTAAAAACGTCCCGGCGTCTCGAAAAGCGGGGTAAGGCTTGCAACAGCCTTGCCCCGCTTTATAATGACCGGCATGTACCGAGTACGACAGGCGAAGGCATGGATGGAGGAAACGCTCGCCGCGATGGCGACGAGACTGCGTCTTTCCAGCCTCTACCTGAAGCCGCTGCAGCGGCTCCGGCGCACACCTCCCTCGCGTCGGCTCAACCTGCTTTTCGTCTGCAAAGGGAACATCTGCCGCAGCGCGTACGCGGAGCATCGCTCCCGCAAGCTGCTGGCCGAGCGCGGAATCGAGAACATCGTCGTCGCGTCGTGCGGACTCGAGGCGATTCCCGACGCCCCCGCGTATCCGTCGACCCGGCGGGTGGCGAGGCAGCGCGGACTCGACCTCGACGCGCACAAGACACAGCCTGTCGACACACCACTTCTCAACTGGGCCGATCTGATCGTGGTCATGGAGCCCGCACAGCTCCGCCGGCTTCGCCAGTACGCGCCGATTTTCACCTACAAGACGATTCTGCTCGGCGCTCTCGTTCTCGACCCGGGCGGAAACCTGATCATCGGCGATCCTTGGGGCAAGCCGGACGAAGAATTCGAGAAGTGCTTCGATCAGATCGATCGCGCGCTTCTCGTGCTGGCCGACCAGCTCCCCTTCATCCCGGGCCCTCCTCACCGGCAGCGGCAACATGCCGGAAGCGCGTAAGAAGCCACGGACTGTCCTCGTTCTCGACGGCGAGACGAGAAAGGCGCTGGCCGTCGTGCGTTCGCTCGGCCGGCAGGGCACGCGACTGATCGTCGTCTCCCACAGGGAGAGCGCGATCGCGTGCAAGAGCCGGTACGCCGCGCGGGCCGTTCGGTGTCCGAGCCCGAAAGCGGAGCCCGCGGCGTTCCAGACCTGGCTGCTTTCGTTCGTGCGCGACGCGCGGCCCGACATGCTGCTGCCGCTCACGGACCGGTCCGTAACGCAGGTTCTCGCGCTCGAAGAGACGCTTCGCCCCCTCACGATTCTGCCTTTCGTTTCGAACGAGACCTTTCGCGCCGTTGCGGACAAAGGGGAACTCGTGCGCACGGCGCAGACTCTCGGGATCGATACCCCGCATACCGCGGAAGTGCGCGGCGCGAAGCCCCCGTCGCCCGAAGACACGGAAATCGTGAAGACATTTCGCTACCCGGCGGTGCTGAAGCCCCGGCTCAGCGAGTCGCAGCAGGGCGACCGCTTTCAAAAAGTGGCCGTCGACTATCTGCGGGGGCCGATTCAGGCCCTGGCGACGCTGTCGCGAAATCCGGAAGTGGCGTTTCTGCTGCAGGAGAAGATCGCGGGGGACGGCGTGGGGGTGTTCGCACTCTGTCATCGCGGCGAGGCCCTGTCGCTGTTCTGTCACCGAAGACGCCTCGAGAAACCGCCTTCGGGCGGCGTCTCCGTACTCTGTGAAAGCCTCCCGGTAGACGAGGCGCCCGTGGAAGATACGCTGCGCCTGCTGGAGCACTACCGGTGGGACGGTGTGGCGATGGTCGAATACAAGCGCGCCGAAGACGGACGCTTCGTGCTCATGGAGATCAATCCGCGTTTCTGGGGATCACTCCAGCTCGCGATCGATTGCGGAATCGACTTCCCGCGACTGCTGGAACGTCTCTACGAGGACGGGCTCGAGCCTGGCGACGAGAAATTGAACGCCGCCCGAACGCCTGTCGGCCGATACCCGGCGGGCCGGAGGCTCCGCTGGTTCCTCGGCACGGTCGATCATTTCCTGATCCGCCTGAAGCGCGAGCCGGCCGGCGCGCTCATCGACACCGTATTCAGGAACCGCCTCTACCTGCTGGCGCGCCCGACACGCACGCGCTGGCAGGTGTTTCGCTGGGACGATCCGGGGCCGTTCTTCTTCGAAGTCGGCAAATGGTTCACCGACGTCTACTACTCTCTTCGAAAAAAGGCCGGCGCATGAAAAAGGCGGGTTCTCCCCGCCTTGAAAGAAGGTGGGACCTGCCCGCCTTGAAAAAGGCGGGACCTCTGCCCGCCTTGAAAGAAGGCGGGACCTCTCCCCGCCTTGAAAAAGGCGGGACCTCTGCCGCACCTCGAAAAGGAGGTGGCGGCCGAAGCCCCGCCATAGAGATGTCACGCGATCGGTTTCGATCTAGATCGGATCGAACACGTCGAGTTCTTCCTGCAGGGTCACCGCGAACAGCACCCACGCCTTCCACTCGAAGATAATGCGGTTCGATTCGGACGGATCGGGATCTACCGTCCCCATCGAGATGAATTCGAGCACCGGGTTGCTCCCGTTCAGATAGTCCTCGACCGCGGCGTTCAGCAGGTTGACACCGGCTGCATTCAGCGACGCAGGCTTCTCGACGCCGATCAGCGGGCGCAGATCTTCGCTCGCGTAGTCGATCAGCGCGACAGGCGCGCCCCCGAGATCGACGCGGCGTACGTTCACGCTGCCCGAGATCTCCCAGTCGGCCCCGTCCGGAAGCGAAACGACTCCGTAGGCGCCCCCCTCGACCGTCAGTTCGGCGATGTCCGTTCGCACGTAGTCGTTGTCCGCCAGGATATCGTCGATCTCCTGCGCGTAGTCGATCGTTTCCGTCGTCATGTACTCCTGGTCCGCGCTGTTCTCCGAGAACACGGCGCACACCTTCTCTTTCAGAATCACATCGATCACTTTCTGATCGACCACACAGCTTTCGCCCCCGGTCAGAAACACGAGGCACGTCAGCAGAACGATTTTACGTATGGTGTTTTTCATGTTCGCCACCCCCTAATTCCCGACCGCGAGGCCGACGGCGAAGCTGTTTTGACCGGCGACATTGAACTCGCCGTTCACGCTTACGAACGGAACCTTGAGCGTAACGCCCATCGCGAGATGCGCCGTTTTCTCCGAGTCGAAACTCAGCTTGATCGGATCCTCCGAATCGTCCGAGTCGCTGTCGTAGGTCACGTCCATATTGAAACTGTCGAACGAAAGGCCGGCGTACGGTTCGACGAAGCCGAAGTCCTTGCTGGCCTGCACGCCGATCGAAAGCGCTTCCGACGCGATGAAGTCCGCGCCCGATGCGGTCTTCCCGACATCGAGCGTCTGATAGAAGAAACCGGCGGAGAGCGCCACCGGGAAAACCGCTCCGAGGTACTGCGAAAGACTGTGACGGACGCCGAACCCGAACAGGCTCACGTCGCCCAGTTCCGTGGTCTCTCCTTCGGATCCGAACTCCGCGGCGAAGTAGCGAACCAGCGCTTCCGTTCCGGCTACGGCGCCGATTCGGATCTGCGGCGCGGCGAGTCCGAACGAACTCACATCGAAGCCGCCGGGGAACGTGTACATGGCGCCCCCGTCTCCCTCAACGGTCACGCCTTCGGTCGGCCCCACGACGGTCGGCGCTTCTCCCGACTCCGGGCCGACGAAGAACCCTTCCGTCTGCGCGGTGAAGAACCTGTCGTCGTCACCGAACTTGACGGCCATTGCTTTGATTTCGAGGCTGACCTGCGGTCCGAAACCGCCGATCGAAGCCGTGTGATAGAGCCCGCTGTTGAGGTTCGACCCGAATGCATCCGCAAGCGGTCCGAGGTACCCTTCGGCGTTAACACCCGTGTAGGCCGAGAGCTGGTCTTCCAGCTGCGCTTCGGCAGCCGGCGCCGACAGCAGGAGCGCGGCAGCCAGGCAGACAAACGCTGCCGGCAGCCGGTAAAAAGACAATCGATTCATGAACCCCTCCTCGCTCAATGGACTGACGATCTCTATATGAAAGGCCTAAAGCTTTTCGTACTGCGGTCCCCCGCCACCTTCCGGTGTGGTCCAGTTGATGATCTGGTAGGGGTCCATGATGTCGCAGGTCTTGCAGTGGACACAGTTAGCAAAATCGATGCGCACTTTCCCCTTCCCGTCGTTCGCGTCCTGTTCCCATATGTAGACATTCGCCGGGCAGAAGCGCTCACACGGGTTCCCGTACTCTATCGTGCATCGATTCGAACAGATGTCCGGTTCCAGAATCTTGAGATGAGCGGGCTGGTCCTCGAGATGCTCTGTGCCCGATTTGAACAGATCGGTCAGTTTATCGAACGTGAGCTTTCCGTCGAACTGCTTCGCGGCGGGGGGCGCCTTCTGCGCGCCGTAGTATTCCTGAATCGTTTCCATGCGCTCGTGGCCCGCTTTCGCCGCCATGCGATTCTTGAGCCCGGCGCCGCCGTTCAGGAACGAGAGGCTCGTATTGATCAGCCCCGACCAGAGTCCGTTTTCGAAGCCCTGGTGAAAATTGCGCGACGACTTGAGCTCGCTCGTGATCCAGCTCTGTTCGACGAGCGCGTCGTACTTCTCGAGCGACGCGCGCGAGTAATCACCGGAAAGCATCGCTTCGAAGATCGCGTCGGCCGCATAGATGCCGGACTGCATCGCGGTGTGAATCCCCTTGAGCCGCATGGGATTCAGCATCGACGCCGTGTCGCCGCAGAGAATCGCCCCGTCCATGCTGAGCTGCGGAACGGAGAAGTAACCGCCGAGCGGCATCGTCTTCGCACCGTAACTGACCATCTCGCCGCCGTCGATCAGCCCGTGGAGAAGCGGGTGCTCCTTCCACTCCTGAAATTTCGCGTGCGGGTCGAGAAACGGGTCTTTGTAATCGAGACCGACGACGAGACCGATGGAGATGTGATCGTCTTTCATTCCATAGATCCATCCGCCGCCGTACGTGTCGGTATTCAGCGGATAGTTCATCGTATGTATGACCTCGCCCGGCTTGATGCGCCCCGGCGGGATTTTCCAGACTTCCTTCACCCCTAAACCGTAAACCATCGGGTTCCGGTCCTTCATGAGCTCGGGGTGCTTCGTGAACAGCTGCTTCGCCAGGCTGCCGCGCGTGCCTTCTGCGAACACGGTGACGGGAGCGGTGAAGTCGGCGCCCGGCTGATAGTTCGGTTTGTGGTTCCCCTCTTTGTCGATTCCCTTGTCCTGCGTGCGGATGCCGATGACCTTGCCGTTCTCCTCGAGAACTTCCGTCCCCGGGAACGTGGGAAAGACTTCGACGCCTTCCGCCTCGGCCTGCTCGGCGAGCCATTTCGTCAGATCGCCGAGCGAAACGACGTAGTACCCGTGATTCTTGAGCGGGGGCGGCGTGACCGGCGCTTTGATTTTTCCCTTGTTCGTCAGGAAGTAGAGTTCGTCCTTCGAGACTTCGGCCTCGATCGGACACCCCTTCTCCTTGTGGTCGGGAATGAGGTCGCGTAGCGGCTTCGGATCGAGTACGGCGCCGGAGAGGGAATGGGCGCCGACCTCGGCTCCTTTTTCGATGATGCCGATGAAGGGCTCTTCGATCTTTTTCGCGCCCGTCGATTCGGCGGACTCGTTATGGGCTTTGATCTTCTTCGCGAGATGGATCGACCCGGCCAGAGAAGCGGGGCCGGCTCCGACGAAAAGTACGTCGACTTCGAGAACTTCTCTTTCAGGAGGCATGGAGGATCGACTCCCTGCAGCGCGTGCGTGCGTAAGCGGTTAGCGATGCGGACAGGGTACCAACAGGCCGGATGCGCGGCAAGGGATAAGAGAGGATTGAAAAGTACAGCTGCCCTGTGGAGAGGCTCAGCGAAGGCCGTGGCGTTCGAGTTTCTTGTGGAGCCCCCAGCGCGAAATGCCGAGGTCGCGCGCCATGCTCGAAACGTTGCCGCCGTGCTCCTCGAGATACTTCTCGAGCAACTGCCGTTCGAAACGGTCCACCTGCTCCTTGAGCGGACCTTCGCCGGGAACCGGCGCGCTCTCACGGCTCTTCTCCTGACCGGCCGTGAAGTTCGTGATGGCCGGCGAGAACGAACTGACCGTAATCGGGCCGCCGTCGTGAAGGACGATCACGCGCCGCATTTCGCTTCGCAGTTCGCGGACGTTTCCAGGCCATGAAAACTGCAGCAGCGCCTGCGAGGCCCGTTCGTCGATGCGCGGCGTCTCTTTCCCCATTTCGGCGGCGAACACGCGCAGGAAGTACTGCGCGAGCAGCAGTATGTCTTCCACACGGTCGCGAAGCGGCGGCAGATCGATCTTGATCGTGTTCAGCCGGTAGTAGAGATCCTCGAGGAAGCGGCCCTCCTCGACTTCCTTCTTCAGATCGCGATTCGACGCGCAGATGAAACGAACGTCGACGTCGAAATACTCGTTCGATCCGATCGGGCGAATGCGCTTTTCCTCGAGCACCGTCAGAAGCTTCGACTGCACGCCGATCTTCATCTTGTCGATCTCGTCGAGAAAGACCGATGATCCCGACGCCTCCATGAGCAGTCCCGTCTTGTCGCGGTTCGCGCCCGTGAACGAACCGGCGATATGGCCGAACAGTTCGCTTTCGAGCAGCTGCTCGGGAAGTGTCGCGCAGTTGATGCTGTAGAGCGTCCGTTCGCGGCGCGGCGATTCGCCATGGACCGCTTTCGTCACGAGCTGTTTGCCTGTACCGGTTTCACCCTGAATCAGCACGGTCACGTTCGTGGACGCCACCTTGCGAACGAGGTCGAGCACTTCGTACATGCGTTCGCTCTGCGTGACGATTTCGTCGAAGTTTCCCTTCGAAACCTGCATGCGAAGCCGGCTGTTCTCTTCGACCAGTTCACGCTGGCGCGACGCGAGCAGCGAGAGGAAGAACCGCTCGGAACGAACCAGCCCGACCACCAGATCGAGCTCACGCGAGCCGAACGGATCGCGGTTTTCGAAGCGGTCGAGATAGATAATGCCCGTAACATCGGTCTCGGTTCGGAACGGCACGATCAGAAGACTCCGCACGGGAAGCGTACCGTCGGGCACGCGCGCGGGGAGGCGCGGAT
>JABDJQ010000703.1 GCA_013002425.1 Gemmatimonadota bacterium | reverse complement strand
GGTCGCGTGGTTCCGACGTTCATCGTGCAGGCGCTGGCCGGCGAGCCGCTGACGGTGTTCGGCGACGGTTCGCAGACGCGGTCGTTCTGTTACGTGACCGATCTCGTCCGCGGGATCTACAAGCTGCTCATGTCCGACGAGGTGAACCCCGTCAACATCGGCAACCCCACGGAAATGACGATCGGGAAGTTCGCCGAGAGCGTGCTCGAACTCACCGACAGCGAGTCGACGATCATCTACAAAGAGCTGCCGCAGGACGATCCGAAAGTGAGACAGCCGAACATCGGCCGGGCAAAACAGGTTCTCGGATGGGAGCCCGAAGTGCCGCTTTCCGAAGGGCTGGCGGAAACGATCGAGTATTTCAAGAAGGTCGTCGCCGCGAAGTAATCCCGAGTCCACCCTGCAACGGAATCCGTCACCGGTCGCGTCGCAGAGCGCCGGCCGACCGGCCTGCGAGGAGGCCCCGTGCCGTCCCCCAAAATGAAAATCCCCATGTTGAAGCTCGTCGATCAGCACGCCCCGCTTCGCGCGCGGATTCTGGGCGAGATCGACCGCCTGCTGCAAACCGGTCAGTTCGTCCTCGGTGAACCTGTCGCTTCGTTCGAAGCCGGAGTGGCCGATTACCTCGGCGTGAAACACGCCATCGGGGTCGCGTCGGGCACGGACGCGCTGATGCTCGCGTTTCGCGCGGCGGGAGTCGGGCCCGGCGACGAGGTCATCACGCCGCCGTTTTCGTTCTTCGCGATCAGCGAGGCGATTCATCTGGCGGGCGCCGACGTCGTGTTTGCGGACCTTCGTGAAGGCACTTATCTCATGGATCCGGAGCTTGCCGTCGAAGCCGTGACGGAGCGAACGAAGGCGATCGTGCCCGTTCATCTCTACGGGCATCCGATGGACGTCGCGCCGCTCCGAAGCGCCATCGCCGACCAGCCTCGCTGTATTGCCGTAATCGAGGATGCCGCGCAGGCGTTCGGCGCCTCCCGGGGCGGTACAAAAGCGGGCGCTCTCGGAGACATGGCGACTTTCTCGTTCTACCCGACGAAGAATCTGGGCGGCTGCGGTGACGGCGGCCTCGTGACGACGAACATCGACGCCTACGCCGAAACGATTCGCACGCTGCGCGATCACGGTCAGACGGAGAAGTACCTGCACGGCTCTTTCGGATGGAACAGCCGGCTCGACGCGATGCAGGCCGTGATCCTGTCCGCCAAGCTCGATTCCCTGGATGAATGGAACGAGGGTCGCCGCCGCGTTGCCGCGCAGTACCGCACGCTTCTCGCGGATCTTCCAGCCGGCCTTCCGCCCGCGGACGACGACTGCGTTTCCGTGTATCATCAGTTCGCAATGCGTGTTCCGGGCCGGGACTCGCTCATCGCATATCTCGCGGAGGCGGGCATCGCTTCCGCGCTTCACTATCCCCGGTGCCTGCATCAGCAGCCTGCGTACGAACGCTCTTTCGGGAGCTTCCCGGTCGCCGAGCGGACCGCAGCGGAGATCGTGTGCCTTCCGATCTATCCGGAGCTGACCGAAGACGAAGTGAGCTATGTCGCGGAGACGATCCGCGACTGGTTTCATGAAACGAAGGGGGGGGCGCACTCCTCCCGTCAGGAGAACCGTTCATGGGGCGAGCGTTAATCACGGGGGGGGCCGGTTTTATCGGCTCCCACCTTGCAGAGCGACTTCTTGAAATGGGGGAGGAGGTCACGATCATCGATGACCTCTCCACCGGGTCTTTTCAGAACATCGCGCATCTCGAAGGGCACCCGCGCTTCAAGTACGTGATCGACACGATTCTGAACGAGGCGGTCGTGGGTGAACTGATCGCCGAGTCGGATGTCGTCTATCACCTGGCGGCCGCCGTCGGCGTGGCGTACGTGATCGAGAACATTCTGAAGTCGCTGCAGATCAATATCCGAGGGACCGAAATCATTTTCGAGCAGGCCAATCGCTACAAGCGCAAGGTCGTGCTCTTCTCGACGTCCGAAGTGTACGGGAAGTCGGAGGAGTTCCCGTTTCATGAAGAGCAGGACCGGCTGCTCGGCCCTACGACGATCAACCGGTGGTCGTACGCGGTGGCGAAGTCGCTCGACGAAATCCTGGCTCTCGCGTACCACCGCGAAAAGAAGCTGCCGATTCTGGTCGTGCGCTGCTTCAACACGGTGGGGCCCCGCCAGACGGGCCAGTACGGGATGGTGCTTCCGCGCTTCGTCCGGCAGGCGCTTCTCGAGCAGCCGCTGATCGTGTTTGGCGACGGTAATCAGAGCCGCTGCTTCTCGTCTGTATACGATGTGGTGCGCGGCGTGATCGATCTCGCGAACGCCGAAGACTGCTGGGG
>JABDJQ010000672.1 GCA_013002425.1 Gemmatimonadota bacterium | reverse complement strand
GTGCCGTACCGGTTCGTCGATGACGAGTGGATCCGCATGGGGGACACGGTATGGACGGCCGCCAGCGCCGAGCCCACGCGCTGCATTCGATTCCTGCAGAACGGCGTAAATACGCGCTGGGATGTCGTGGTCCGAAACGAAACGGGGCGCACGCCGATCTACTTTTCGGAAGTCTGGGACGAGGAGCGGCACTACTCGATCCGGTCGGCGCCGTATTTCCTGAGCCGCGCCACACAGGCCGCGCGCGAAAACTGGATTCCGATCGCGACCATTCTGACGATCCTGCTCGGCGGCAGCACCGCGTTTGCGCTGCTCCACAGCCGCAATCGGGAGAAAGCCACGATTCTGGCCGACATCAAGGAAGAGCTGAACAAGGCGCGCGACATGCAGCGCTCTCTCTTCCCCTCGCGCAAGCTCCGGAACGACGATCTCGAAATCACGGGCGTCTGCCACAGCATGCAGGAGTGCGGGGGCGACTATTACGACTACTTCGAAATGCGCGACGGTTCGGTTCTGTTCACGGTGGCCGACGTCGCCGGTCACGGCTACGCGGCGGCGCTTCGCATGTCGAGCATTCACTATCACCTGCACAGCGGCGAGCTTTCCGTGCCCGACCCGGCGCACATTCTGTCGCAGCTGAACCGCAATCTCGCCGCAGCCGGCCGGCCGAGCGAATTCGTGACGCACTTCCTCGCACGCGTCAGCGCCGACGGCCGCAGACTCTGGTACGCGAGCGCGGGCCATCCCGGCGCCGTCCTCGTGCGCGGCGACGGCCGCATCGAGACGCTCGATTCCACCGGCCTTCCGCTCGGCATCATGCCCGATGCGGAATACGAGCAGCGCAGCGTCGAACTCGGGCCGCTCGACCTCGTGGTGGCCTTCACAGACGGGCTTCTCGAAGCCACGAACCACCGCGACGAGGAATATGGAGAAGAACGTGTCATCGACGTCCTGAGCCGCTACAATCGCAAGAACCTGGACGCGATCATCAGCGCACTCTTCGAGTCGGTCACCGGATTTCAGGGGCGCATCGCCCAGCTCGACGACATCGCGATCATCGCGGCCCGTGTGGCTTCGTCCTAAATCCCGGCAGGATTCATGCAAGAGACCGTATTCGTCCGCAGGCCGACACCGGATCCTCGCGACACCTCGTTCCGAAACAAGCTGAAAGCCATCCGGTATCATCTGCCGGACGACGTGAAGCACGAGTCGGCCCACCGTCTCGGCACGTTCGCCCTCGTCACGATCTTCCTCGGCTGGATCATCCTGATCGTGAATCACCGCATCATCGGCATGAACATGGACTTCTACGAGTGGGGTGTCATGGTGCCGATGACGATCCTGTCCGCCGTCATGTTCTGGCTCTCGCGCCGCTCGGTCCTCTCCGACGACACCCTTCTGAACCTCGCGATCCCGTACGAGATCATCTGCGGGTTTCTGATCGGCATGGCCGTGTATCGAATGCCGTGGCCGCAGGATTCGATGCTTCCCGGCTGGTCGCCGGTTTCCGTCTGGCTGCTGCTGTTTCCGATGATCGTGCCGAACTCGTGGGGCCGCACGAAGTTCGCGACGATCATGACCGCACTCATGGATCCGCTTTCACTCTGGGTGAACGTACATCGCGGACTCGAATACATACCGACGACCGACCAGATGGCCTCCCGCTTCTTTCCGACCGTCACCGCGGTTTTTCTCGTGCTCTTCTGGGCGCAGGTCTTCTATCGGATGAGCCAGAAACTGCAGGAGGCGCGCGAACTCGGAAGCTACCAGCTCCGCAGTCTGATCGGAAAAGGGGGCATGGGCGAAGTGTGGGAGGCGAAGCACGCGATGCTTGCCCGGCCCGCTGCCGTCAAATTGATCCGAACCGAAGCGCTCGGCGCGACCGGCTCGGAATCGGGGCAGCGCGTGCTCGGGCGGTTCGAGCGCGAAGCGCAGGCGACCGCCGCGCTCCACTCGCCGCACTCGATCGTTCTCTACGATTTCGGTACGACGAAGCAGGGCGCCTTCTACTATGTAATGGAACTGCTGCACGGGCTCGACCTCGCGACGCTCATCACGCGTTTCGGCCCCGTGCCCCCCGAGCGGGCGGTGCACCTGCTGTTGCAGGCGTGCCATTCGCTCGACGAAGCGCACGCCAAAGGGCTCGTGCATCGCGACATCAAACCCGCCAACCTGTTTACGTGCGCGTACGGGCGCGACGTCGATCACATCAAGGTGCTCGACTTCGGGCTCGTCAAGATGAAGGGAGAGTCGGGGGGCGAAGCGAACGCGCCCACGCTTACGATGGAAGGGCTGGCGACCGGAACGCCCGCGTTCATACCGCCGGAAATGGCAGCCGCGGGCGAGGTCGACGGGCGCGCCGACATCTACGGGCTCGGCTGCGTCGCGTACTGGCTGCTGACCGGGCAGCTCGTGTTCGAAGCCGAATCGCCGATGATGATGGTGGCCGAGCATGTGAAGACGCCGCCGACGCCGCCCTCGCAGCGCACCGAACTCGAAATACCGGCCGAACTCGACCGCATCATACTGCAATGCCTCGCGAAGAACCCCGCCGACCGTCCGCAGACCGCGGCGGCCCTGGCGCGCGAACTGCGCGCCGTGCCTGGCCTGCGCGCGTGGACCGGCGATGACGCGCACGCATGGTGGAAGAAAAACGTTCCCGACCTGCTCGTCGACCTGTAACCGGACTGTCAAACACAAGAGGATTCCGCATTGGCGACGATCGCCCTCGTAACGTATCGCGAACTGCCCGACTGGCAGGAAGACGAACAGCTTCTCGCCGAAGAACTCGAGTCGCGCGGGCATGAAGTGCACGCCACGATCTGGGACGACGCCGAGGTCGAATGGCGCGCGTGCGACCTCGTCATCATTCGTTCGACATGGGACTACGACGCCCGCGCCGACGAGTTCCTGCAATGGTGCGAACGCGTGGCGCGCGCGGCGCCCCTCTGGAACGAGCTCGCCATCATTCGATGGAATACGCACAAGAAGTACCTGCGCGAACTCGCGTCGCACGGCGTTCCGATCGTCACGTCGCACTACGCCGCGCGCGGAAGCACGCTCGACCTCGCGCGCTTTCTCGAAGAGCGCGGCTGGGATCGCGCCGTACTGAAGCGCGCGGTCGGCGCCGGCGCCCGCGACTCGCTCCGGATCCGCGGCGCGGAAGATCACGCGGACGCACAGCGCGTCTACGACAAGCTCGCCCGTGAAGGCGACGTCATCGTGCAGCCGTTCCTCGAAACGATCGCGACCGAAGGCGAGATCTCGATCATCTGCATCGACGGCGAGCCGAGCCACGCCCTTCGCAAGATTCCGAAGCCCGGCGACTGGCGTTCCCAGGAAGAGTTCGACGCGCATCACACCCCGCACGAAATCACGCCCGCAGAGCGCAGGCTCTGCGCGAAGATCCTCGGCAATGTCGACGGCGATCTGCTCTACGCCCGCGTCGACCTCGTAATGGAAGACGGCGAAGCCAGGCTCATCGAACTCGAACTCATCGAACCCGCCCTCTATCTTCAATACGGCGACGGCGCGGTCGAGCGCTTCGCCGACGCGATCGAGCAGAAGCTGGACTGAATCGGGCCGAGACGCCCCCCCCCGGATCCAGCCGCCGAAACTTCTTCCCCGCCCCCTGCGTAGCAACGATATCAGCCATGTTCCACGCTACCGTCTGCCAGGGAGGATCGCATGTCCAGTGCCCGCCTTGCCCAGCTCCGGCCCCGCAAACGCACCGTATTCCTGCTCCCGATGATGTTCTCGCCCCAGCCGGCTTCCGCGCTCGACCGATCGGAAAACCAAATCGTTCGCGATCCGATCGATTACGAATTGATCTGGGGGCTCGAGCCGGGCGACAGGCCAGGCGGCGCGCCGGGCGGACCCGACGGGCCCGGGAGCGCGGGCCGTGCGGCTGCCGCCGGCCACGATTCCACGGGCGCGCACTCCGATTCTACGAGCACCCGCACGCCCACGCCTTCGCTTCCCCCCACGCGTCCGCCGTTCGGTGTCTGGGAGCGAAGCCCCGCAGTCGATCCGCGTCTGAGAAACTTCCCGTCGACTCGGCCCACCGCGTTCCTGGTTTCGACCGGAACGAGCGTGCTGACAGGCGGAGCGTTCATGATGATCGGGGGCGTCGTCGGCGGCGTTCTTACGGCGGGAACTCCCTGCTCCGGCATCTGCATCCCGGTCGGACCCATCCTCGGCGGTGTGATCGGGGAAATCATCGGCGTCGGCGTCGGCGCGCACATGGGTAATCGGGGCCGGGGAAACGTGGGCCTCAACATCATGACATCCCTCGTCACTCCCTTCGCCGCGGGCGCGGCATTGAACGACATGGGTGACGAACACGCGTTTCAGCACTCGCTCGTCGCACAGGTTCTGCTGACGGCCCTCGTCGAAGTCGCGGTAAGCGATTACGGACCGGCTGATGACGATTCCGCCCACGCCGATCCCGGGCCTCCGAAACCGCGGCCGAAACACAGACCGTTCGGCGTCTGGGAACGAACCCCCGCACCTGAGCCCGCCCTGCCCGACACGATTCACTGATAGCTGTCCTCCCCCTCCCCCGGGGAACGGCGCGATTCGGCCGCGCCCTTCCCCTCCCTCCTCGGTCCCGCACTGCGCGCCCTCGTAATGCGCGCCCTCTATCCCTACCCCTTCCTTCTTGCCCGCCCCACCCGAACCCGATACGCTTCTCACAAATACGAACTATCGGATTTCCGGCCCGTGGCCACGCGCCCGCGCCGTAACCCAGGAGGAGCGAAAAGCAATGAACGGGATTCTGAAACGCGGCCGCGGGTTCATCGCCGCCGCACTCATCGCAGTGATCACGGGCGCCGTCGCGATCGGGTGCGCACAGCAGCCGAAGGACACCGGCCTCACGATCGCCGAGATCCGCGACCAGGCGTCGGCGCTCGTCGAAGTGCAGATGATGCTCTCGTGGTTCTCGAACACGTTCGGGGAGCGCTCGATCATCGGGCAGACGTACAAGGGTCAAGAGGACCTCTTCTCGCGCGAGTCGATCGCGACTGTCGAGAAGGGGATCGCGGCCGCGTCGGGCGACGAAAAGCGCGCGCTCGAGTTTCTGCGCAATTATCTGATCGGCGAGCACATCGCGCTTCGCACCGCGAAGTATGACGACGAAATCTCCGACGCGGAGACGACGGGCAAGGTGACGATCGAGGGAGTGCCCGGCGAAGTCGCCTATCGCGATCTCGACGGCATGGTCGACAACGAACCCGACCCGGCGAAGCGCGAGAAGATCCAGACCGCCACGGCGCGCTTCTGGGCCGAAGTGCTGAACCCGATTCACGAGCGCAAGACGAAGGAAGAGCACGAACTCGTCGCCGCGCTCGGCTTCGACTCGTACGTCCAGGTCAGCGAGCAGGCGCGCAACGTGAACCTGAAAGAACTCATCGCGATGTCGTCCGCGTTCATCGAAGAGACCGACGCGCTCTACCACGATCTCTTCGCACGCGAAGCACGCGCCGTGCTCGGGAAAGAGCCGAGCGAGTTCCGGCGCTCCGACATCGGACGCCTCGCGCAGGTCAGCGAGTTCAACAAGTACTTCCCCGAAGAGCTCGCGATGCCCGCGTTCCGCGGCTTTCTCGAAAACATCGGGCTGACGATGAACGGCGTTTCGGGCAAGCCGATTCACGTCGACGACACGAAGCGCCCGGGCAAGGACTCGCGCGCCGTCTGCTATCCGATTGCGGTCCCCGACGACGTGCGTTTCAGCGTGAAGCCGTCCGGCGGCGTCCCCGACTTCGACACGTTCTTCCACGAAGGCGGCCACGCCGTTCACTTCGCGAACGCGACGACCGACGTATGGGAATTCCAGCAGCTCGGCAACAACACCGTGACCGAAGCGTACTCCGGGCTCTATGAAGGGCTGTGGGGCGACCCCGACTGGCTCAAGTGGTACCGCGAATTCGTGCGCGACTACAATCGCTTCGCGCCGTTCGACCAGAAGGTGCCGCTCATGACCGACGAGGAGATCGCGCGCCTCGTGCAGAACCGCGCGTTCTGGGATCTCTATTACACGCGGCGCTACGCCGGCGCCAAGCTCGTCTACGAAACCGTGCTGCACGGCGGCGACCCCGCGATTTACGAAGGGCAGTACGACGGCAACGCCGGCGACAACATGCAGGAAGTGTATCGCCAGCTCTTCTCGAAAGCGTACGGCTTCGAAATGACCGACGAAGAAGCCCTGCGATTCCGTACCGACGTCGACCCGTTCTTCTATTCCGCCGACTACGCCCGCTCCTACGCGCTCGCCAAGCAGATGCACGAAGGACTTTCGACGAAATTCGGCGATCCGTGGTGGCGTTCGCCCGAAGCCGGCGCGTTCATGCTGAGCGACTGGTTCGCCCCCGCGAACAAACTCTACGGCGACGAAGTCGCGCAGATGCTCGGCTACGACAAGCTCTCGTACGAACCGCTCGCGCGCGACATCGAAAAGCGACTGCAGTTCGTGCAGTCGATCCTGGGCGAGTAGGCGTCGGAACGTATGTAGTCCGGGCCGCTTGCGCGCGGTCCGGATTGCATACGTGCACGAGGGAGTCAGGGAAACGGAAATGACTTTCGGATCCCCTTCTCTCGCCACCCGCCCCGCCCCTCCCCCTACACTTCCAGGCGATGTCGCCGACGCGACGGACGCGCCCGGTGTGCGCGGCGAGGGAGACCAACCTCGAGCTGTCCGCCTTCGGCGCACCTGCACCAACCCTCATATGGCGGCAACAGAAGTCACCCCACAATGCCCCCTTCCGCCTCGCTCATGAAAGGCGGTCAGCCAGGGATCCCGAAGCCGCGCATGCCGGGCGCGTCCGGCCCGGCGGCGGCCCGTCGGCGACCCGTCGGCGACCCCGAACACCTCTTCCCAAACCCCTTATGCCCCTTCGGAAACCACCTAAGCCCCCTCCCAGAACACCCTTGCCCCTCTCCCGCCGCGCCCTATACACTGAACAGTCGATTTCCGATCCGAATACAGGAACTCCGGGCGGGAAGCCTCTCGCCCCCTTCTGGGAGGACATAGAATGGCGATGCGCAAGCCCGCGGGTGGCCCCAAACCGTATCCCGTGAAAGTCATTGCGAACCCGACGCAGGATGAACTTCACAAGCTCGCTCTCGAACACACGCCGTCGGTCATCCAGACCGCCCACGGCAACCTCTGCAAGATCTCGCGCAACAAAGCCCGTATGGCCGGCTATACGTACCTTCTCTATCCCGAGTCCGAAAAAGCGAACTTCTCGGGCAATCTGCTCGACCCGGCGAAGGGGCGCGAGCTGATCGAACTCCAGCGGAAGTACATCGAGGACAAGGGGCAGCTGATCTCGATCCAGGGCTACATCGGAATCGGGGAGCACGCGTTTCCCACGGAGTGGTTCTACACGCTCGAAGGCGCAAACATCGCCGCGATGCAGCAGATCCTGACGTTCCCGCGCGAGGTCGTCGAAACCCCCGAGCAGCTCGCGAAGGACTTCGATCCCGTGCTCCGCGTCGTCTACACGCCCGACTGTTTCGCGAAGGGAATGCCGGGCGAGCAGGCGATCCTGGTCGATCTCGAGAACAGCACGAGTTACATCATGGGGCCCGATTATTTCGGCGAGAGCAAGAAGGCCGCGCTCCGCATGCTGAACGATTACGTCTACGAACGGGGCGGGCTCGTGCTGCACGCGGGGGCGAAAGCCGTCACGAAGGGCTCCGAACATCTCACGATGACCGTCATGGGACTTTCGGGTACGGGCAAGACGACGACCACGTTCTCGAAGCAGGGCGAAGTCACGCAGCCGATCCAGGACGACATGGTCGTGCTCTGGCCGGGCGGCGGCTGCTCGATCACCGAGAACGGCTGTTTCGCGAAGACGCAGGGGTTGACCGACGAAACGGAACCCGTGATCTACCGCGGCACGCTCGACCCGACCGCGTGGGTCGAAAACGTCTACGTGGACGAGTCGGGCAAGTATGACTTCTTCAAGACGAAGATGACGCCGGCGGAAGTGGGACGCATGCGCGACATCCTGATTCAGACGGGGTCCGAAGCGGCGAACGTCGACAAATATATCAAAGGTGAAGTTTCGTACGACGAAGTCGTCGACGACGGCATCACGAAAGACGGATGGGACTTCGTGCAGTGGACGCAGAACGGGCGTTCGATCATCCCGATGAAGGCGATCGAAGACGCGGCCGACCTGCACCACATTCCACCGATCCATTCGATGGGCATTCTGAACCGCGACGAAGGTCCCGATGCGGCGACGCCAGGCATCGTGAAGTTCACGTCTCCCGAACAGGCCGCGGGCTACTTCATGCTCGGCGAAACGACCAAGACGTCGGCCGCCGGCAAGGAGCGCGGCAAGACGCGCTCGCCCTTCACGCAGCCGTTCTTCCCGCGCGCGTTCGGTCTGCAGGCCGTGCGCTTCAAGGAACTCGCCGCCGGCATGGGCCAGACCGACATGTGGATGATGAACACGGGCTACGTCGGCGGCGGTCAGAAAGACGTCGACGCCGGACGCGCTCTCAAAGTGAAGATCCGTCATTCGTCCGCGATGCTCGAGGCTCTGCTCACGGACCACGTGAAATGGAAGAAAGATCCCGATTACGGTTACGAAATCGTCGACGTTGACGCGCCCGAAAACGCCGAACTGCTCGAGAAAGTGCCGGCCGAGATCCTGAACCCGTCGCTCTTCTTCGAGAAGAACGGCAAGACCGATCTCTATCGCGACTGGGTGAAGCGCATGAAGTCCGAACGCAGGGCGTTCCTCGAGAAATTCGACGTCGATCCCGCGATCGTCAAAGTGATCGCGAGCTGACAGGAGACCGACGATGGCACTGATTCTGATGCGACACGGCCACGCGAGCCCCGGCCCCTCCGGCGAGAAGGAGCTCTCGAAGATCGGAGTGAAGCAGGCGGAGAACGTCGCGTACCAGCTCTTCGAAGCCGGGTACGAGGTGCAGCTCATCCTGCACAGCGGCAAACTGCGCGCCTCCCAGACCGCCGCGATCCTGGCCGCTCAGATCGGTCACAGTGCCATCGTCCAGCACGTCGCCGGCCTCCTGCCCACCGACGACGTCACCGAAATCGCGATCGAAATCAACCGCGCCACCGTTTCGGTCGCGATCGTCGGGCACATGCCCCAGATTTCGAACCTGCTCTTTCACCTGACCGGCGTCCAGGACACCCCCGCGTTCGAGACCGCAGCCGCCACAACGCTCACGAAGGGCGAATTCGACTGGGAAATCGACGAAGAATTCCACCCGAAGCTGCTTTAGAGCCTCAGAATCTCCTCCCGGGCGGCCGATAGAAACAGTAGAAGGTGTTTCTGATCGATCGTCCGAACCAGGGAGGAATCTCGTGCAGTTCCGAATCACGGCCTCGAATCTGACGCTTCGCCCGCAGTCCGACGCCACGATCCAGACACAGTTCGATCAGGTGCTCGGGAGCGCCATGGGCAAGGTGGTCTGGATGGGCGTTCGCTTCTCGAAGTCGGCCGACCGCATTCAGTGCGACGTGCAGGCGACGCTGGTCGGCAACATCGCGGCGTACGCGTCGGGGTGGGGCGAGAACTGGCTCGACGCCGCGCACATGGCGGCGCAGGAGATCGCGAAGATCGTGCCGAACCGGAAGGCGACGCCCGCAACGCCCGAAGCGAAGCTCGTGAAGGCGAGCCGCAGCGCTGGTGCGAGCCGGAGCGCGGGTGCGAGCCGGAGCGCGGGTGCGAGCCGGGGCGCTGGTGCGAGCCGGAGCGCGGGTGCAGACGGGGACACGGGTGCGAGCGACAAGTTAGTCCGGTAGCTTGCCCGGGTACAGTTTCCTGAAGCGCGCCACGAGCTCCACTTCGAGGTCGTAGTCGCCCGCCGTACGCGCCAGCGAGGCGCGGTTCAGCAACCCGTACGGGTGCTCGGGGTCGAGCGCGAGCAGCTTGTCGAGCGGCTCGATCGCCTTCACCGGAAAACCGCCCGCGATCAGGGCTTCCGCGCGCAGCAGGAGCGCCACGCGCGACTCCGGGTCGTGCCCCATGAGCCTTTTTGTCTCGCGATCGAACGCCGCGCGCTCCCTGTCCGGTCTTCCGTCGAACATTCCCTGCCGATAGCCGAGCGGATCGATCGCGCGATACGGCGAATACTTCGGCCCGCCCGCCCGTTCTCCCAGCTGAAGCCGGATCCCCTGCGCGCTCCCGGCGTCGCGCGGCGCCGGGTGAATCAGCTTGTCGTTCGCACCCCCCTCCCGCACGTAAAGAAGCGAGTGGTCGTCGATATGCACGAGCGCCCAGCGATCTTCACGGCGCAGGAAGTCGGCCGCGCCCGCCATCGAAGACTGCAGAGTGCGCGCGTCGAACGGAATCCACGCGAAGTCGATATCGTACTTACCCAGCAGCGCCAGCGCGCGCACTTCGTCGTTGCGCGCCGCTTGATACTCGCGATAGATCTCGGGGGGATAAATCGAGCGGTTGCGGCTGTCGATGAAGACCGTCACCTCGGGATGGCGCGCGTAGAGCGCGTACGAAGCGAACGTGTACGCCGTGAAACCGCGCCCCTCGATCTCCGCGTCGCGAATGAAGTTCATGCCCGCGACCGGGGCCGTCCGGGCGATTCCGATGCCCGGCTTCTTCCACGCGTCTTCCGTGATCGGCCAGCCGCGCACGGCGGTCGACGCGCACGCCGCGACCAGCAGCGCCGCGATCGCGACGGGAATGGCGCGCGCGGGCAGAGGCGGCTTCCTGTCAGCACCTCCGTTTTCGCTCCCGCTTTCGCCCCCGCTTTCGAGCGCGCTGCGGATCGTGAGCGCCACACCCGGAATCGCGGCCAGCGCGAAGAGCGCCCCGTTCCGGTGATGACGAAGGGCGAGCAACAGCAGAAGCGCAAGCACGCCCCCCTCCCACGGCTTCATCTGCCCGCGCCGCATCAGCGCCGCGATCCCGATCACGAGCACGATCGCCTGCAGGCAGAGCGCGAGAGTTGCCGTCGACCAGGTCGCCACGCCGCCCGAAAAGAGCGGCTCCCACTCGAAGTTCGAGAGCCCTTCCATCTCCTGCGGCGCGAGATGAGTGAACGGGAACAGAATGACGGCCGGCCCTTCGGGATGAATCGCCGAAACAGCCGCGAGCGCGACTGGAAAGAGCGCCGCCTGCGCGATCGACCGCACGACGAATCTCCGCTCGCTCGCGCTGACGCTGATCCCGGCGCAGTGGCTCTGGACGCAGATGCACGGTTCGTTCGTTCTCGGCTACGCGCTCGTCGGACTCTGGTTCGCGTTCCGACGCAGTACATGGAGCTCCGTCGCGT
>JABDJQ010000669.1 GCA_013002425.1 Gemmatimonadota bacterium | reverse complement strand
GAATACCTTCGAGCGAGATGCCGGCACCAGACATCGCTCGCTGTCCTACCAACAGCGCGCCATGAATCGCTCCCCAGATGACGAATGTCCAGGCCGCGCCGTGCCAGAGTCCGCCGAGCAGCATCGTCAGCATCAGATTGCGATACCGGAAGAGCTTCCCCCCTCTGCTGCCGCCGAGCGGTATATAAAGATAGTCGCGGAGCCATGACGAAAGACTGATGTGCCAGCGCCGCCAGAGATCCTGAATGCTTCCCGAGAAGTACGGAAACGCGAAGTTCTCGCAAAGCGTGTAGCCCAGAAAGCCCGCGGTCGCGATCGCGATGTCCGAGTATCCCGAGAAGTCGCAGTAGATCTGGATCGTATAGAGCAGGACGGCGATCCACGTGCTGAGCGCGTCGTACGAAGCGGGGTCGGCGAAGTAGCGATCGACCACGCCCACGATGTTGTCGGAGACGCACGCCTTCTTGAAGAACCCCGCCAGAAAGAGAAGCAGATACGGGCGGAACCGCACGTCGGAACGCGCGCGCCGCCGGGCGAGCTGCGGAATGAATTCGCGTGCACGCACGATCGGGCCTGCGACGAGCTGCGGGAAGAAGCCGACGAAGAGAGCGAGGTCGAGAATGTCGTGCGTCGCGCGCATCTTCCTGCGATAGACATCGAGCGAGTAGCTCATCGTTTGAAACGTATAGAAACTGATCCCGACCGGCAGGATGATTCTGATCGTGAGCGGATCGGCGTGAAACCCGAGCGCTTCGAGCAGCGCCAGCGCCGAGTCCGCGAAGAAGTGAAAGTACTTGAAGGCGCTCAGAATGCCCAGGTTGCCGATCACGCTGAGCGATACCCACCGCTTCCGCGCGCCTTCGCTCAAAGCAGCGCCGTCGAGCCTGCGTCCCACGAAGTAATCGAGAACGGTCGACCCCAGGATGAGACTCAGAAAGCGCCAGTCCCAGGCCGCGTAGAACGCGTAGCTGGCGAGCAGCAGCCAGACTTTGCGCGGCCGATTGCGCGGGAGCGCCCAATGAACGGCGAGGACGACAGCGAAGAACGCGAGAAAGCGAAACTCGGTGAAGATCATGGTGCGGCACCGCCCGCCTTCGCGATCGGCAGGAAGCCTTCGGCCAGATAGCGCGTGAAATAGGCCGCCCCTTCGGCCCCGAAGTGACCTTCGTCGAACTGATACCGCATGTCATGCAGTTCGGGGTAGCGATCCGCGTCGTCGAGCGAGATGAAATGCGTGATGAAACCGTCGTCGCGGGCCGACTCGAGATCGTGCGCGGCGTCGGCGTCCATCGTGCGGGCGAAGAAGACGGCCTCGGCGCCATGCGCCCGTACGACGGCGCTGATGTCGGCGACGAGATCCTCGAGCACCGGCTGCTGATACGCCAGGTCGCGATCCGGCGTCGCGGGAGGTCCGTTCTGATCGAGGAGTCGCGCCAGTTTGTCCCGGCGCCTCTCGAGCCTGTCTCGAGCGACGCCTTCGGCGTAAACGACCGCGCTGTCGAGCGACAGAAAGCCGTCTTCATGCCGGTACCAGGTCTCGGCGATACCGTAGGAGCGTCCGTCGACCCGCTCCCGAAACCAAGTCCCTCCCCGCCCGTACCCCGTGTAGTGGATGAAGAGCGGCGGCACGCGGTCTGCCAGCGACTCGAGACGCTCCCGCATCGTCAGGTTCTCGTTCGCGAACAGGAGGCGCGCATGACGCGCGAACGTGTGCACGTCGTGATAACGTGCCATGCGATCGCTCCGAAGATTCATCTTCTCGAGCTGCGTTTCGAGCCCCTCGAGCGATACGAAAACCCATTTCACATGCCCGCCGCGATCGTGCTCCAGTATCTGTCGCAGCTGATGCGGCGTTTCGAGCGGTGTCGTCCCCGTGTAGCCGAAATTATAAGAGTGTGTGGAGATTCCGTGCGCGGCGGCAACCGAATCGAAGAGCGCGGGACGGATATGGCGATAGACGCGGCTCGACCCTGTGAAGATCACGTCGTACGGCGGATCGGCTTCCTGCAACTGGGCGAGCTTGCGATCGAAAAAACGCATGTCGTTCGAGGGGAACGCGCTGCCCGTAAAGCGTGCCGTGATCGTGACCGACAGAACGAACAGGAAGAGGCAGAGCAGGGAGTTCAGAAC
>JABDJQ010000657.1 GCA_013002425.1 Gemmatimonadota bacterium | reverse complement strand
GACTCGAACAGCTCGCACGGTCCGGCAAGAAGGGATTTCGCCAGCTGCTCGAAGTCGCGAGACTGACGGGACGATCTCTCAGCTACGGATCGATCGCGTTCGGGATGGCCCCGCGTATCAACGCCGTCGGCCGCCTCGGAGACGCGATGCCCGCGTTCGAGCTGCTGACCACCTTCTCGGACGATGTCGCCCGCGATCGCGCGGCCCAGCTCGATGAGGTGAACAAGAAACGACAGGCGCTCGACGCCCGCATTTTCGAAGAGGCGATGGACGAACTCGACTCCCGCAGCGATCCCGGTCTCGTCGTGCTTGCGTCGGAAAAATGGCACGCGGGCGTGATCGGCATCGTCGCGAGCCGCATAAAGGAGCAGTTCGGCCGGCCGGCCGTGCTCATCGCGCTCAAAGAGGGAATGGGTCGTGGCTCCGCTCGCAGCGTCCCCGGCTTCGCGCTTCACGAAGCGCTCGAGAAGTGCTCCGATCTCGTGGAACAGGCGGGGGGGCACGCTCTCGCGGCGGGGCTCGTCATCCGTCAGGAAAACATTCCGGCTTTCCGTGAGCGCATGCAGGGACTCTTCGACGCAGAGAAGGAGAAGATCGCATCCCCCGGCGCACTCAATCTCGACGCGCCGATCACGCTCGACGAATGCAGCTGGGAGACGCTGGCGGAACTCGACCGGATGTCGCCGTTCGGCCCGGGGAACGAACGGCCTCTGTTCCTCGCGGAAGACGTATCCGTGATCAGCGGCTTTCGGCCGGTCGGCAAGAACCACATCAAGTTTCTCGCATCCCAGAACGGAGTCGCGCGGGATTGCATCGCGTTTCAGGTCGGGCATCACGTCGCTCCGGAATGGAACACCTACGGTCAGGTCGACGTTGCCTTCGCCCTCGAGGAGAATCGATGGGGCGGAGAGCGCAGGCTGCAGCTCAACGTACGCGGCGTTCGCAAAGCCGAGAAGATGCCGTGACCTCGCCGGCCCCGGACAAGCCGGTCCCCCTGGAACCGGAGATCTCCTTTCTTTCGCGGCCCGGTCTCGACCGCGAACTGCTGAACCGCGCCTTTCGCTTCGCCAGCTCCCATCACGAAGGACAGAAGAGGCGCTCGGGCGAGCCGTTTCTGAATCACACGATCGAAGTCGCCCGCATTCTCGACGAGCTCAGACTCGACGCCGTCACGATCGCGGCAGCCCTCCTGCACGATACGGTGGAGGACTCCGACGCCACGGTGGAGGATCTCGTCGATCAGTTCGGGGAGGAAATCGCGCTTCTGGTCGACGCCGTCACGAAAATCGGTTCGCTTCGATTCGAATCCCCGGAGAAACAGCACGCCGAGAACTACCGCAAGATGCTGCTTTCGATGGCGAAGGACATCCGCGTCATTTTGATCAAGCTCGCCGACCGCCTCCACAACATGCGGACTCTGCATCATCTTCCCCAGGAGAAGATCGATCGAATCGCGCGGGAAACGATGGAGATCTACGCGCCTCTCGCGCATCGCTTCGGAATGGCGAAGGTGAAATGGGAGCTCGAAGATCTGGCATTCAAGTATCTGTTTCCGATCGAATATCGCGAAATGGTGGCGGGCATCAACGCGAAGCGCACCGACCGGGAAGGCTACATCGAAGAGTTCAAGGCTCCGCTTCTCAAGAAGCTGAAAGAGAGCAACATCAATGCCGAGATAACGGGCCGCCCGAAGCACTTCTACAGTATTTACAAGAAGATGGCGAGCCAGGACAAGGCGCTGCACCAGATCTACGATCTGCTCGCGATCCGCGTGATCACGGAGTCGATCAAAGACTGTTACCACGTGCTCGGACTGATTCACACTCTCTACACTCCCGTGCACGACCGCATCAAGGATTTCATCGCGACTCCGAAATCGAACATG
Source organism: Gemmatimonadota bacterium (assembly GCA_013002425.1). Classification (GTDB taxonomy): domain Bacteria; phylum Orphanbacterota; class Orphanbacteria; order Orphanbacterales; family Orphanbacteraceae; genus JABDJQ01. The sequence continues at coordinate 805 of JABDJQ010000657.1, read as the reverse complement.
TATCAGTCGCTGCATACGACCGTAGTGGGGCCGCGCGGCGAGATGGTCGAAGTACAGATCCGAACCAATGACATGCACGCGACGAGCGAATACGGCATCGCGGCTCACTGGCGCTACAAAGAGGGGCAGTCGTCGCAGTCTCTCCTCGACGAGCGAATGACCTGGCTTCGCAGCGTTCTCGACTGGCAGCAGGACCTCACGGATCCTTCGGAGTTTATGGAGTACCTGCGCATCGACCTGTTTCAGCAGGAGGTGTTCGTTTTCACGCCGAAGGGTGATCTGATCAAGATGCCGAAGGGGGCGACGGCGCTCGATTTCGCGTTCCATGTTCACACGGAAGTCGGGTATCGATGCGTCGGCGCCAAGGTGAACGGGCGCATCGTGCCGCTCCGCTACGACCTCAAGAACGGCGAAACGGTCGAGGTCATCACGTCGAAGTCCGCCAACCCGACCCAGGACTGGCTCGACATCGTCAAGACTTCGAGCGCGCGCAGCAAGATCAGGCGCTGGCTCAACATGGAGCATCGCGAACAGTCGATTCAGAGCGGACGCGATCTTCTCGAGCGGGAGTTCAAACGAAGCAGCCTGCACGAACCTCTCGACAAACTGCTGAAACCGTCTCTCCCGGCCCTCGGGTATCAGAAGCTGGACAACCTGTTTGCCGCGGTAGGGCGGGGAGAACTCACGGCAAGGATGGTTCGCTCGCGCGTGCAGCAAAGCGACGCACCGGCAACAGCCGAAAAGAGCCTGTCCCTCGACGAGATCATCGACCTCACTCGCCGCAGTGAACGCGGCGTTCGTATTC
>JABDJQ010000653.1 GCA_013002425.1 Gemmatimonadota bacterium | reverse complement strand
CCCATGCACCAGAGCGAGATCGTGCCGCGGCTCTGGTCGCCGTACATTTCCGCCAGCGAGCGAATCTGACCCTCCGGCACGCCGCTGATTTTCGACACGTGCGCGGGCGTGTATTCGGCCACGAGCTTCTTGAACTCGTCGATACTCGAGTCGCGCGTTTCGTCACTGAACGTGTAGTGTTCGGCCTGGTCGCCGTAGCAGCCGTAACCGATTTTCTCGAGATCTTCGATCCCGCGTTTGAACACGATGTTCTCTTTGATGAACGAATCGTCGAGCTTGCCCGATTCGATCAGCAGATGCAGGATGCCGTTCGCGAGCGCGAGGTCGGACCCCGGCCGGAATTCGACGTACATGTCGGCGTAATCGGTCGTGGGCGTGCGTCGTGTAGCGATGTCGACGATGCGTACGTTCGGCTTCTTCCGCTTCGACTCGAGGATGCGGGAGAAGAGCACCGGGTGCATCTCCGCCATGTTGTTGCCCCACATGATGAAGTCGTCGCCCTCTTCGAAGTCTTCGTAGCACCCCATCGGCTCGTCGCTCTGGAACTGCGTCACGAAGCCCATCACGGCGCTCGCCATGCAGAGCCGCGCGTTCGGCTCGATATTATTGCTGCGCATGCCGCCCTTGAACCACTTGAGCGCGGCGTAGCCGTCGTGAATCGTCCACTGTCCCGACCCGTAGATCGAAACCGACTCGGGCCCGCTCTCGTCGAGCGCTTCTCTGTACTTCGAAGCGATCAGGTCGAGCGCGTCGTCCCACGAGATCTTCTCCCACGACTTGCCGTCGGCCGCGCGCTTCATCGGATGCGTCAGGCGGTCCTTCCCGTAGAGCATCGCGGGCAGGTGGTACCCCTTCACGCAGAGCAGCCCCTTGTTGACGGGACTCGCCGTGTCGCCGCGTACCGCCATCACCTTGCCGTCCTTGACACCGGCTTCGACGCCGCAGCCAGTGCCGCAGTAACGACACGGCGCCTTTCCCCACGTGAGGTCGGACGGGTTGATCGCCGTCTCGCCTTCAGCGAATGCCTTCGCTTCGTCTTTATGCGCCTGTGAGAACGCCACGATTCCCGTGCCGGCGCCGAGTGCCTGTATGAAACGTCTGCGATCCATGATCAATCTCCCGTCGCCGCTTCGGCGCCGTAACGGTCTTTCATCGCGTCACGCACGCGCTTCGTGAACTCCTCCGCGCCCTGCTCGAACCATTCGTGTTCGGGGCGCGCCAGGATCTCGTCGATCACGGCGTGCACGGGCGCGCCGCGGCCTGTCAGGCCTGAACGGCCGCCGTGGTCCGCGATTTCGCGCGCCTGCGGAATGAGTTCCATGTAGAAGCGTTCCGCCACTTCGTACATGCCGTGCCAGTGCGTGTAATCCGGCGCCATCATCGAAGCGCCGTGCCGCGCGCGCCGGCCCTCGTGATGCCATAAGTAGAACCATGTGAATTCGATCTCTTCGTCGAACGCGGTCGGCGTCAGCAGGTCCGCCTCGCGCAGCGCGTTCATGATCTTCGTTCCCGACTTCGCGAACTTCTCGTTGTAGAGAATCACGAGGTCGTCGTACTGCGTGTAGAACGCGTTAACGTAATCCGAAGTATGACAGTGCGAACACACCTGCTTCATGCGCCCGCGTTTCTCCTGCCAGCTGTCGGCCACGAGCGCGGCCCGCTTCTCCGGATCCGTTTCCTTCACGATCTGGCCGTTGATGTCCGTGTCCATGTGCACGGAGATCGGCGGGCGGTTCGTCCACGAAATGCGCTCGCCCGGATCG
>JABDJQ010000629.1 GCA_013002425.1 Gemmatimonadota bacterium | reverse complement strand
ATCGACGACTTCTGGGAGACGCTCGAGTCGTCGATCGTGAACGCGGACATGGTGTACTTCGGCGGCGTCGAATGCTGGCGATCGACGAACGGCGGGGCGTCGTTCGCGAAGATCAACGGCTGGGGCGAATACTACGGAAGCCCCGCCACGAAACTCCATGCGGATCTTCCGGGCATGAACGCGGTGTGGGACGACGGACAGGAGATCCTTTACATCGCAACGGACGGCGGCCTCTACAGAAGCGACGATCAGGGCGCGAGCGTAGCCAACATTTCACTCGTCAATCTCGGCGTCAGCCAGTATTACACGACACTGACCACGGTCAACGACCCCGATCTCATTCTCGCCGGCGCGCAGGATCAGGGGTACCAGCGCTCGAACGGCAACCTCGTCGGCACGCTGCACGACTTCGATCAGCTCATCAGCGGCGACTACGCGCATCTCACTTCGTGGAACGGCGGCCACGGCCGCGTCTACTCCGTGTACCCCGGATTCATGCTGATTCAGCAGGGGGAGAGTTTTCCCACGCTCCATACGGCAGACTTCCCCCCCGGCGAAAGCTACCCGTGGCTCCCCTACATCCAGGCCGCGCCGAGCAATCCGAATGCCGTCTATTTCTGCGCCCGCTATCTCTATCGATACGACAGGGTCGGGCCCGGCACTTGGACGCCCACTCAGCTGCCGCACGACTTCTCCGGGGGTGGAGGCGAGTTCCTTTCAGCGATCGCATTCTCGCCGGGCGATACGACACGCTGGGTGGGGGTCACGAATACGGGCACGATCTGGTACTCGACCGATCGAGCCGGCACCTGGACCGAGTCCGTCAACAACGGCCCCGGGCAGATGTATCTCTACGGAACCGCGATCGCGGCGTCTCCGAACGACGCGGACGAGTTCTTCGTAGGAGGAAGCGGATACAGCAGTCCCGGCGTGTACGGGTCGGAGGACGGCGGCGCGACATGGCAACCGAAGAGCGCGGGACTTCCCTCGACCATGGTGTATGAGCTGGCGTACGAGAAGACGGGCAGCGGCTTCGTCTATGCGGCAACGGAAGCGGGGCCGTATCAGTTCGACCCCGGCACGGAAGTCTGGTCCGCGATCGCCGGAGCAGACGCGCCGCTCACGACGTACTGGTGCGTCGAAGCCGTCCCGGCCGCCGGCGTCATGCGCTTCGGCACATACGGTCGCGGAATCTGGGACTTCGATTACTCGATCGCGACCACGATTGCCGACACCCCTGCGCCCGTCAGACAACTCGCGCTCACGAACGCGCCGAATCCGTTCAACCCGCGCACGACCGTGCGCTTCCATCTCGCTGAGCAGGGTGTCGCCTCGCTCGGGATCTTCACGGCGACGGGGCGTCTCGTCCGCACGCTGGTGGCGAACCATCTTCCGGCAGGCGACCATGCCATCGAATGGAGCGGACAGAACGACGCCGGACACGATGTCGCATCCGGCGTCTATTTCGCGCGTCTCGAGTACGGCGGTCAGGCCGCGAAACGACGTCTCGTTCTCGTTCGTTGACGGACCCTCGCTAGCGGATCAGTACGATCCGATTTCCGGTGCGCCCGTCGGGCGCGGTCAGAATCTGGAAGTAGACGCCGGATGCAACCGGCGCCCCGCTCTCGTTCGTACCGTTCCAGATCCGTTCGTGGGGCCCCGCGGCGAGCGAGCCCTTCACGAGTGTTCGCACGAGCCTCCCCCGCACGTCGTAAAGTTCCCATCGCACGTCGGCTGCTTCCGGGAGCTCGATCCGAAGTCGTGTCGTCGGGTTGAACGGATTCGGCCGCGCCGCGTGCACGATCGTGCGCGCCGGCAGCGAGTTCTCCGCGACATCCGTCGTGATGTCGACGAATTCGACCGTTCCCGCAGCCCAGGCGCCGGTGGTCGTCCCGCCGTCCGTGATCGAGAAGTAGAAGTAGTACGTGTCGGGATCCAGATAGGCCGAATTCACGATATAGAAACCCTGCGCTCCGTCGGTGTGAAGCGACGTCGGCAGCAGCTCTTCGTTTCCGTCGAGGGCCGGCGTCGTATTGGCGTAGACCGTAACCCACGTGGGATTGTTCTCGAAATCGCTCGCGGACCATGTTGCCGTATAGGTCTGCTGCCCATGGACGCGCGTCTCGGCGACGGCGGGATCGATCGGGGTCACGACCGGCGGCGTGTTCGAGGGCGGATTGATCGTGAGCGAATACGACGGGCTCTGCTCGCCGGACTGACCGGTCACCCTCGCGTAGTACCAGCCCTCCGAAACTCCGTCGAGGCTGATCAGCTCTTCGTCCGTGCTCCCGGCCGAAGTCAGCAGTACCGTGCCCGCGCTGTCGAGCAGATCGAGATCGAGGTTCCCCTGGCTGTTCGTGAAATTGATACGCACGAAGTCGCTCGCGCTCCCCGTGTCATTTACATAGAAACGGAAGTGATCCTCGTTGTCGGCCGTATGCACCGTGAGATTCGAAATCGTGAGTTCCGGATCCGCGGGCCCGAGA
>JABDJQ010000607.1 GCA_013002425.1 Gemmatimonadota bacterium | reverse complement strand
CGGTCGGACTTTGCAGCGCGCCGAAAAGAAAATGCGTGGAGGCGGTGCCGGTCGGCGCCGGAGAACTGATTACGTTGAACCACTGCGGCGTGTCGAGGGGCGAATTCGCGTCCAGCACCGTGTGCGACTCGTAGCTGATGAGAGAACCGCCGGAATCCCGCCACTCGACATTCAGGATTGCGCGCGACTGTCCGGTAAGCGGTTTGGCCGCGCTGTGCCACGCGGTAATGGACGCGGACCACTGCTCTCCCGGGGCCGCGTCGAGTTTCTGCCAGATCGCGGAGAGATCCCAGCCACCGAGATCCGGTCCGGTGAGACGCGCCGCAACACCGCCATGCACCGCTTCTGATGAAGAAGCGACGATTCCGAACTGATTCCAGCCGCCGAATGCCGTCCCGGATCCCGGGATTTCGAAGCTGGGATTGGCGAGCAGGCATTGCGCGCTTCCAGCCTCGGGGAGCGCCATGGCGGCGACAATCATCGCGGCAAGTGCAGGCAACTTCAGACGATCAAGCATGTTGTTCCCGGCGGGGGGGCGTGAGGACAAGTGCACGGCTGCTCTTTCATTACTATAGTAGCATGATTGGCATGGCGCGGCACGATCCGGAACGGCAGGCTGTCTTCACGGCTCCGGACGACTGATGGAAGACGAGGCCGACCGGCTCGACCCGGACTGCATTTGCATCCCCGCTCGAACTTCGCCTATGATCGCGCGACTATGATTCAATCAGCATACAGACAAGTACCGTCCCCGATGGGGCCGGGATTCGCCTCTCTCACACTGGCGCTCGTCTTCTGTTTCGGTTGCACGCCGGGCAGCCATATCGATACGGGGAATCGCGCCGCGGTGACGGAAGGGCGCGAGTCGGGCGCGACGCCGGCCGTTCGTTCGTTTCGACCGTTCCTCGGGGAACGGTGGATCGGTGACGCGATCTCCTACGGGCCGTTCCGCGACGGGCAGCGACCGGGAGGGATCGAGCCGAGCGAAGCCGAAGTGCGCGAAGATCTCGCGATTCTCTCCCGCCACTGGAGTCTGCTTCGTGTCTACGGATCGAGGGGGCCGGCGGAGACCATGCTTCGGGTGATCCGCGAGGATGAACTCGACATGCGTGTCATGCTCGGCGTCTGGATCGACAGAGAAGCGCGCCGCGACGAATCGGGCGCCGTGATCGAAACGTTCGAAGAAGCCGCGCGCGCCAATCGCGCGGAGGTCGAAGCGGGCATTCGTCTCGCGAACGAGTATTCGGATATCGTCATCGCCGTCAGCGTCGGAAACGAAACGCAGGTTTTCTGGTCCGCCCATCGAAGTGATCCGGGCATGGTGATCGGTTACCTGCGGGAAGTGCGCGAAGCGGTCGAGGCGCCGGTCACTACAGCCGACGATTTCATGTTCTGGAAAGAGCCGGAGAGTCGTGCGATGGCCCGGGAGGTCGACTTCATTACCATGCACGTTCATCCGATGTGGACGGGAGAGCAACTCGAGGGCGCGCTCGCGAAGATCCGCTCGGAATACGAGCA
>JABDJQ010000554.1 GCA_013002425.1 Gemmatimonadota bacterium | reverse complement strand
GGCCGTGACCGTGGCGGTCACCGTTTTCCTCTCCGTCAGCGTGAAACGGTACCAGTCGGTGTCGCGCGTCGGCAGATAATCCGTCACGAACGTGCCGGACTCGCCGAGGACCGCGATCCCGTCGCTGTCGCACGCGAGATCGGTCGCGGCGAACGGCTGAAAGTTGCACCCGCCGTTGAAGGCGTCGACGTAGCCGTCGGCGCACTGCTCCTCGCCCTCGATCAGATACGTCTCAGGCAATGGGAACGCGCATGTTTCGGGATCGTTATAGTCGGTGATGCGCAGTTCGTACTGCCCGCAGAAGAGGTCGTAGCCGTCGACCACGATATAGTACGTGTTGCCCGCTTCGAACGGCAGATTACGGAGCTGCGAAAGATACGGAAAGTGAGGGTACGGGAAGTTCGGCCCTTCGCATTTGTCGTCATTGCACGCGAAGAACTGCTGCGGCGTCGTTCCGTTCTCGAAGACGATCAGCTTCGTATCGTAATACGACTGGCAGAGCTCGATGTTCACGTTGATGTCGCTCGCGGGAGTGAACGCGTAGACGACGTCCGGCGCGCCCGGCGTATTGAACGGGCAGATCCAGTCGTAGTCGTCGCTGTAGTCGCACGTATTGCCGAACGTCGTGAACGGGATACCGGGAACGGGCAGCGCATCCGCGGCCGTATCGCCGGGCGGAATCGTGTCGGGCGCCGCGGCCGGAAACTGTCCGCCGAGCGCCTGCTTCTCCTCCATGACCTCGCTTGCGTTCATCTGGTGCGAGAGGGACTGCGCGGACTGCGCCGATTGCGGGGATTGCGCCGGCGCGCTCGCGGGCGTCACGAGGGCGCCTCCCATGAGCGCGAGCAAAAGAACGATCCGGGCGCGTTTCATGCGGTCTCCACGTGCGAGGGGATGGTTGAGCGGGAGAGTTTCCCGATTTTACCAGATCGGGGGGGAGGCGCCGAACCATTCCGCGGCGTAGCGCTCGAGGTCGGGCTTCGGCTCCTGATCCGAAGGCGTCAGTGCGAACACGAACAGGAGCCACGTCTCGCCCGTCCCGTTTCTCTCGCCCCGAACCGCAATCCATCGGTAGCCGAGCAGTTCCTCGTCGAAACGCCCGGAAACGGCGTGAAGCTCATAATTCCCCCGCGTCAGGGCGTTCCAGGCGTCCCGGGTGGCCGGCGTCATGCTTTCCCCCGCGAACGTGCTGTGGAGCGCGCGGGCCATCTGGGCCGGTGAGGCCGTGATGAGGCGGTTGCTCCAGATGTCCCATGACCCTTCGCCCGCCAGCTTTTCCGGGACGAACCCGGGGTCCTCGCCCGTGTCGCCGAAACCGCTCACGGCCCCCAGTCCGAGCGCCCGGAGCTTCGGTTCGAAGTCCGCCCACGGAATCTTTCGCTGTATTTCGCGGAATACGCTCCGGCACGGCGCATGAAAGGCGTCTCGAAAAGTCAGGGGATCGGCGGATTCGTCCGTAGCGCCGTCGACCGCTCCCGGCCCGGCGTCACGGCACACGAAGGACCCGGCAGGGTTCAGTTCCCCCCGTTCCAGTCCGACAATTGTGGTAGGAACGCGCAGAAAGTCACCGGCGAGAAACGCGTGACCCGTCGCGAGCGCGCCGTTTCGACTGGACGCGAGCGCGCCGGTTTCGTCGAGCAGCAGAACGGCGATCGAAGGGTGGTCGAAGCCGGGGTGGTCGAGTTCCGGTGCTTTCGCACAACCGGTCGCGATCGACAAAGCGAGGCAGAGCAGAAAGCGCGTCCCGATTCCTATCGAAGTGTGTTGCCATCGAATCATGGATGATATAATACCAGACTCAACTCGGTAACCAATTGGGGATTCAGTCGATGGCCCACGTTCACATACTGGGAATTTCCGCATACTATCATGACAGCGCCGCGTGCCTCGTGCGGGACGGCGTGCTGTTCGCGGCCGCCCAGGAAGAGCGCTTCACGCGGAAAAAACACGACTACGCGTTCCCGTCGAAAAGTATTCGCTACTGTCTGCGCGAAGCCGGGATCACGATTGACCAGGTCGACGCCGTCGTCTTCTACGACCGTCCCTTTACGAAGTTCGAGCGCATCGTCGAAACGTATCTGATGACGGCGCCTGCCGGTTTCGGGTCGTTTCTGAAGGCGATGCCGCTCTGGCTCAAAGACAAGCTCTTCATGCGCGAGCACATCAAGAAAGAGCTCGGCTACGAGGGTAAGATCTATTTCACGGAGCATCACGAGTCGCACGCGGCGTCGGCGTTCTATCCGTCGCCGTACGACGAAGCGGCGTTTCTCACGATCGACGGCGTGGGCGAGTGGACGACCACGAGCTTCGGCGTGGGGAAGGGCAAGGATCTCGACATCCTGAAGGAGATCCATTTTCCGCATTCGCTCGGCCTTCTCTACTCGGCGTTCACCTACTTCACCGGCTTCCGCGTCAACTCGGGCGAATACAAGGTGATGGGGCTCGCACCGTACGGCGAGCCGAAGTATGTCGACACGATTCTCGAGCACATCATCGATCTCAAAGACGACGGCTCGTTCAAGCTGAACATGGATTACTTCAGCTACATGGCCGGCCTTCGGATGACGAACAAAAAGTTCGCGGATCTCTTCGGCGGCCCGCCGCGCGAACCGGAAAGCGAACTGACGCAGCGCGAAATGGATCTCGCGCGCTCGGTGCAGGAAGTGATCGAAATCGCCGTGCTGAAGCTCGCGAAGCACGTGCGCGAAGTGACGGATCAGAAGTACCTCGTGATGGCGGGCGGCGTCGCGCTCAACTGCGTGGCCAACGGCAAGCTGCTGCGCGAGGGCATCTTCGACGACATCTGGATCCAGCCGGCCGCCGGTGACGCCGGGGGCGCGCTCGGCGCCGCGATGTTCGTCTGGCACAAGGTGATGGGGAACGACCGCCCCGCCCCGCAGGACGGCGACCTGCAGTTCGGCTCGTATCTCGGGCC
>JABDJQ010000550.1 GCA_013002425.1 Gemmatimonadota bacterium | reverse complement strand
TGAGCGTCTCCTGGTGCCCGCGGCGTCGGATTTGAGCGCGCGGCAGTCCATGAGTCTAACGGGTGGGGGAGTGCCGGGCAAGGGGGCGGGGCGAGATCGCGATACACGCAGGCACCGGTCGCTCGCTCGCGTGCGATCGGGCTCTTACTGCGGGGCAGCCGGCGGCGTGAACGGCTCCGGCTCGGCGGCTTCGACCATCCAGATGTTCGTTTCGACGATCGACCTGCGCATGAACATCTCGCCGGTTGCGATGCAATAGGAACCCGAGGCCAGCCCTGTGCCGGCGGCCCGGATGCCGAAGGGCTCCGGTTTTTTCGTGCGAAGGTCGAAAACGGCCATCGAGTCGCCGTACTGAATGCCGAGTTCGTGATCGCCGAGCCAGAACGCGGCCCCGGAAATCCCGAGAGGATCGTAGGTCTGCGACTCCATGTCGAAGACGACGATTTCACGGACGTTCTCGACATCGCCGGTTCGAAAGCCGACAACCTTGTTCGGGCCGGGCGAGAACTCCTGCGCGAAGAAGAGGCCGCCGCCGGGCATGGGCGGGAATTCCCGCGCTTCCGTGAGCGGGAGTTCTCCCGTCATCTCGAACCAGCAGCTTCCGTCCATACCGACTCGATACGCGGTCATGTAACGGCCGTCGGCGGAAATCGCGGGAACGCCGCACGTGTAGTCTCCGCTCAGGTTCGTGATCTGCTTGAGCCCGCTTCCGTCGCGTTCCATGCGCCAGACGCGGTACTTTCCGTCGCGATCGGAAAAGAAGTAAAGGGTCTTCGAATTGCCGGCCCACTTCGGCCCCCGGTCCTTGTAGGCGTCGTTCGTCAGGCGACGAAAATCCGAGCCGTCGCGCTTGCAGACGAAGAGATCCTCCGACGGGTCGTTCCCCATCATCAGGAGCCATTCGCCGTCAGGAGAGATCTCGGCCTGCCAGATTCTGCGCCCCGTGCCGAAAATCGTTTCGGGGTCGACGAGCCGGCGATTCTTCCTGTCGAGCTTCGCACGCACTACTTCCGTCTTCTCCGAGGTCGCGGTTCCGACGATACGGTTCGTTTCCGTGGCGAGATCGAACGGCGCGAAGCGGATCGGACTCGTCGTGATCGCCTCCGGGCGCCCGGCGCCACGGCCGGTCGCGGGATCGATCGGCACGCGCCAGATGTCCATGGTGCCCCCTCGATCGCTCGCGAAGTAGAGGTGGCGGCTGTCGGCGGACCAGCGCGGGCACCAGTTGATGTGCGCGTCATCGTTCAGCGCCGTTGCTTCGCCGCCCGCTGCGGGTACGGTGTAGAGCGTGCGGTTGCCTGTGCCTGCGGGCAGCCCCCAGAACGCGATCCAACTGCCGTCAGGCGACCAGTCGGGCTGCACGGCGTCGCCGTCGTGGATCCGCCGCACGAATTCTCCGTTCGAGATGTCGACGATCCAGACTTCGGATGTGGCGGGCCGGCCGCCCGGGTTGTCGATGGAGAACGTGGCGACCGCGAGCTGCGTGCCGTCCGGAGACCAGGTCGGGTTTCCGCCGCGGTCGATGATCTTGCGCCTGGATTCGCCGGTGGCCCCCATCACGTATATGCCGTCCGCTTCGCCCGAATAGGAAATGGCATACGCGATCTGTGATCCGTCCGGCGAGAACGATGGGTCGCGTTCGCGAAGGCCGGGCGTGTTCGTCAGATTGAGCGAGACTTCGCCGCCGACCCGCCGGAAAAAGAGGTCGCTCCCCTGTCCGTTGTCAGGCACTCCGACGTAGACGAACGAATTCCCGTCGGGGGCGAGTGCGGGCATCAGCTCGACACCGTCTTCGAACGTGAGCGGGACGAATCGCGCCTGGCTCCAGTCGCCTGCCTCGTGCGCGCCCCCGTCTGCGGAGCCGCCGTCGCGCGCGCCGAGAAACCAGCCGGCGGCCGCAGCGAGTGCGGCGACAGCAAGTGTCGGCACGATCGGAATGCGCGCGGAGCGTTTCGCCGGCCGCGCGTCGAAATCCGCGCCCGGCCCGGCGAGATGCTCGCCCGGCATGCCGCCCGACATCGAGACGGAGGCATCGATCGCGGCTTCGAGCGCGTACGCGAGATCGTGGCCCGATTGAAATCGTTCGGCCGGGTTCTTCTCGAGGCATCGCCGCACGATGCGGTCGAGGA
>JABDJQ010000543.1 GCA_013002425.1 Gemmatimonadota bacterium | reverse complement strand
GCGGCAACCTGTATGTCGGCACCGGCGACCAGGGGCGTATCTACAAGATCGACTCCAGCGGCAAATCCTCGCTCTTCTTCGACACGGTCGAACTCGACGTCGTGTCGCTCGCCGTCGACAAAGACGGCAATGTCTACGCGGGCACTTCACCTGACGGCATGATCTATGTCATCAAGCCTTCGGGCGAAGGAAAACCGTTCACGGATACGCCCGAGAACTATATCTGGTCGATGGTATTCGACGACCGCGGCGATCTCTACGCGGGAACGGGCGAGAAAGGGCGGGTTTACAGGTTCGACCGCTCGGGCAATGCCGAAGTCATCTACGACTCGCAGGAAACGAACATTCTGAGTCTCGTCTGGGACGACGCGAACGAACGGCTGATTCTCGGGGGCGACGGGAACGGTCTTCTGATGGCGCTGGACCGTGACGGCGATGCGCAGGTCATCTACGATTCGCCGCGCGACGAAGTGGGGGCCGTATTCCTCGCGAAGGACGGCGCGATCTATTTCTCCTCGGCCGGCGACCGGGATTCGAAAGATCCGGACGCGAAGAAGAAGGACAAGAAGAAGGCGCTTCTCTATCGCGTCGATCCCGGCGGCGCCGTCGAGCTCTTCTGGGCTTCGGATGCCGAGTTCATCTTCGCGCTCGTGATGCGCGAGAACGGAAATCTGCTCGTCGGCACCGGTTCGCCGGGCACGCTCGTCGAACTGACCCCGGACGGCGAGTCCACGATCTGGAAGGAACTCGCCGAGTCTCAGCTTCTGAAGTTCCACGCATGGGCGGGCGATTTCGTGTTCGGTACGGGGAATCAGGGGCATGTCTATCGCGTGGGCCCCGACCGCGCGAGCGAGGGAGAGTACACGTCGGAAACGATGGATGCCGCGAACGTGGCGCGCTGGGGGAATCTGCGCTGGTGGGGCGAGACCGAAGGGAAAGCGGACGTCGTCTTCGAGACGCGGAGCGGCAACACCGAGGAGCCCGACGACACGTGGAGCGAGTGGGAGGAGATCCGTGACGAAGATCGTGGCGGCAAGGTGCGGTCGCCCGCCGCGCGCTTCCTGCAGTGGAAGGCGAAGCTCACGGGCGACGACGAAAGCGGGCCGCAGGTCGAACGTGTTCGCGTTGCCTACAAGGAGCACAACCTCGCGCCGAGAGTGCACTCCGTAACGGTGTCGGGCGCGGACGAAACGTATTACGAGGGACCCTCCGACCAGCGCCCCGAAACGTTGCATCAGGTGCTTCCCGACGGTACGCGTGTCGAGTACTACCCCGCGCGCTATCGCAACGGCGGACCTGCCGTGGCGGACGACCTCTGGACGAATTCGATTCGCACCGCTCGATGGGAAGCGACCGACGCGAACGGCGACCTCCTTCATTACGATGTGTACTGCCGCGCCGCGGGCGAGAGTTCGTGGCTCCTGCTGGACGAGGATCTCGATCTCCCGTACTACTCGTGGGATTCGCGCAAGCTGACCGACGGCGACTACAGGCTGCGCATCGTGGCGAAGGATCGAGAGCAGAATCCCGAGGGGACGGCGCTGACCGGGGAGCGCATCGGCGAGCCGTTCACGGTGGACAATACGCCCCCCGTGATCGACGGCCTCTCGGCCGCGCGCGACGGCGACCGCATTCGCGTAGAAGCGGGAGGGGAAGATCGCACGAGCCCGCTCCGCCGGGCGGCGTATTCCTTCGACGCTCAGACATGGAACGCGGTGGAACCCGTTGACGCCATCTTCGATTCGTGGGAAGAAGAGTTTGCGTTCGAAGTGCGCGAGACCGGTTCGATGAAATCGTCCGTGCTCTTCTTTCGCGTTTCCGATGAAGCGGGCAACGTAGCGCGAGGGAAAGTCTCCATTCGATGAATCGAAAAAAACCGATCGTCCACGAGCTGCGGAACGGGCTCAAGGTTCTGATGAAGCCCACGCACTCGGCGCCGCTCGTCTCGGTCTGGTGCTGGTACAAGGTCGGCTCGTCCGACGAGCG
>JABDJQ010000535.1 GCA_013002425.1 Gemmatimonadota bacterium | reverse complement strand
GTCGTGAGGCGCTGCTGCTGATCCTCGTGCTTTCAGGCCCGCCGATTCTGACGAGCCTCGTTGTCGGCCTGTTGATCAGCATCTTTCAGGCGACCACGCAGATTCAGGAGCAGACGCTCACGTTCGTGCCGAAGATCGTGCTCGTGTTCGCGATCCTCGGGCGGATGGGTCCGTGGATGATCAGCCAGGTGATCCAGTTCACGCAGCGGATCTATTCGGCGATCCCGAAGATCATCGGTGTCTGACCGATGAACTCGCTGTACAACGAGTTCGGACTGCCCCTTCCGCCGACAGACCTGATGGTGCTCGTGGCGCTGACGCTCGCGCGCACGGTGCCCGCTCTCTTCATGAACCCGTTTCTCGGCGGCCAGCTCGTTTCCACGCGGATCAAGATGGGTCTCGCGATGGCGTTCACGATCATTCTGCTCCCGATGCTGTTCGCGATCGACAAGCCCGTGCCGCAGGGCGTTCCGTTCTTCTTCCTGATGATCAAAGAGGTCGTGATCGGCGTCACGATCGGCTTCATCACGTCGGTCGTGTTTCTCGGGTTCGGGGCGGCCGGCCGGCTCGTCGACACGCAGCGCGGCGCGAACATGGCCGAGAGCATGGTGTACCAGCTCAAGGAACGCGCCTCGGTATTCGGCAACTTCTACGTGCAGGTGGCGATCGTCGTATTCCTGATACTCGACGGCCACCATCTGTTCATCAGCGCGTTCATTCGCTCGTTCGAAATCCTGCCGGTCTGGGAGTTCCCGAACTTCACCGGGCCGGGCGAGCCGATCGTGACCGACCTCGCGCGGCTGACCGCGGATCTCTTCACGATCGCGATCCAGCTCGGCGCGCCGGCCGTCATCACGCTCTTCGTGACCGACGTGTCGTTCGGCATCGTGAACCGCGCGTCTCCGCAGGTGAACGTCTTCAATCTTTCGCAGCCCGTGAAAATGTTCCTGGGAATCGTGATGATCGTGATCGTGTTGCGCATCCTGATCGACCAGATGCAGGTGTGGATGGGAACGATGCTCGCGTTTCTGGGCAAGGCGATCGGGTACCTCGGACAATAGGAATTCGCCATGGCGGAAAAAACCGAGAAACCAACACCGAAGAAGATGAAGGAGGCCCGCGAGAAGGGCCAGGTCGCGAAGAGCCAGGATCTCGTGACGGCCGTCGTCTTTCTTGCGGTTTTCATGGTGTTCGTGCTGACGAACGGCAAAAACTCGATCATATTGAAAGAGGCGATGCGCAGCTATTTCCAGACTGCGTTCAATGCGCCGCCTCTGAACGCCGATTCGGTGCACGACCTGCTCGTCGGCGGCATGATGGTGATGTTCAAAGTGCTCGGGCCGTTCTTCGCCGCGGGGTTCATTCTCGCCGCGTTCGTGCAGTTCGTGCAGGTCGGCGCGCTCTTCACGATGAAGACGCTGATGCCGAAGTTCGACAAGCTGAACCCGATCAACGGATTCAAGCAGAAGTTCTTCTCCGCGCAGACCTACATCGAACTCTGCAAGTCGCTGCTGAAACTGACGATCGTCGGGACGCT
Source organism: Gemmatimonadota bacterium (assembly GCA_013002425.1). Lineage (GTDB taxonomy): Bacteria > Orphanbacterota > Orphanbacteria > Orphanbacterales > Orphanbacteraceae > JABDJQ01. The sequence continues at coordinate 6,396 of JABDJQ010000535.1, read as the reverse complement.
CGGCTACTACACGGTGCGCGCTTCGCTGCGGGAACTCGCGCTCACGGTGCGGCAGCCGATCGAAGCAAGCATCACGCTCTGCGGCCAGCTTCTTTACGACGTCGGGACGAAGGTCGGGATCGCGATGATCTTTCTCGGCGCGATCGACGTGTTCATTCAGCGCATTCAGCACGAGAAGAAGCTCAAGATGTCGAAAGACGACGTGAAGCGCGAAGGCAAAGACGCGGAAGGCGACCCGCAGCTCAAGGGCAAGCGGAAGCAGATCCATCAGGAACTCGCGACCCACAGCATGGTCGAGAACGTGAAGAAAGCGAGTGTCGTGATCGTGAACCCGACCCACATCGCGATTGCCATTACGTATGACAAGGACAAGGACGGTGCGCCGCGCGTGACCGCCAAGGGCGAGCGCCTGACGGCGGAGAAGATCATCGAGGTGGCGAAGCAGTTCGGGGTCCCGATCATGCGGAACGTGCCCCTGGCCCACGCCTTGAACGAGTGCGAGCTCGGCGACGAAATCCCCGAAGACCTCTACACGGCGGTGGCCGAAGTCCTTCAGTGGGTGTTCACGCAGAGCCAGGGAGGAGAGTGACAGGAAAAAATTCCGTTCGTACGGGAGATTTCGCACGTTAGTGAAATAGAACGAGTACGAAACTGAAAAGAGGCGGGGAAAATCAGGGCGGCCATCTTGCCAATCGGGCGCCGCGCGGGTTATCCTTAATCGATTCGACTCTTCCGGCTGTCGGGTGGCAGCACGCCGGTTTCTATATACACAACGTTTGATACCGCCAATGAGCTGGTCGGCAGCCCTGATAATGGCAAAGCTGCATGCCGGTACCTGTCCGTTGGTCGGCCACTACAGTTCGTAACCCACAAAGGGAGGAAGCTCACCATGGGAATGGGTGGAGTCAACTCAGCGGGTACCCAGGTTAATCGATATCTGGACGCTCTGGGTATGCCCGATGCATTCGGGGACAAGATCGGAATGCTCGTCGATATGAAGATGGGCAATATGCCGGGCGCGATGCGCAACGCTGTCGATCTCGCCAGCGGTCTCAGCACCGGTCAGATGGATCAGCTCCAGGGGATGAAAGGGAACATCGCGTTCTCTCGCGCGTTTTCGCCGCGATGTCATTTCTCGGGGCCGCATCTTCACAAGTTCCGCATGACCTATCCGATGCACGAACGCGTCGGACGTCAGGCTCATCTGGGCCAGAAGTACGACACCGGAAAGCGTTTCTTCGGCATGAAGATTCAGGGACGCATATCCGGCAAGCAGTACATGGGTTCGTTTTTCAAACCCGTACGTCTCGGGAAATCGGGATACCTGTTCCGGGGTCGCCAGTATGCGAACCTCGGAGCGATCAACAAGGATATGCGCGACGGTCGCGTTGACGGTCTCGCCACGCGTCGCATGACGGTGACGGGCTGGGCGCGGACTCCGATGATGATGCGCATGCCGCACATGCTGAGCAGCATGTTCACGCCGGGGCTCAACATCGCGTCGCAGCTCGGCAAGATTTTCGCGGCGGGCCCGGGCCTGCTCGGCGGCATTCCGCAGGACATGATGGCCGGCGGCGCTCAGGGCAGCGGCGGCGCGCAGGGCGGCGGCGGACCACAGGCCGGCGGAGGCGCGGGATCGAGCGAAAGCGTTCTCTCGAATCCGAACCTGAGCATCGAAGACAAACTGATGCTTCTGATGTCGAAGCTCTCCGATTTCCTCGACAAGCAGATCGAGGACAAGATGGGTGAGCTCGAGAAAGCCACGCAGGGCGGCAAGGGCGCGGGAGGCGCCGGCGGCAAAGGCGGCGGTGGCGGCATCGGCGGCATGTTCGGTTCGCTCGGCAAGATCGCGGGCGGAATCGCGGGCACGGCGTTCGGCGGACCGCTCGGCGGCATGCTCGGCACGCAGGCCGGCGGCATGCTCGGCAAAATGCTCGGCGGAATCGCCGGGGGTGGCGGAGCCAAGGGCGGCGCCGGCGGCGCCGGTGGCGCGCAGGGCGGCAAGAAGCCGAACATCCAGAAGCTCCAGACCGAACTCCAGTCCCTCATGCAGAAGCGTCAGCAGATGTTCCAGACGATGCAGAACATCATGAAGTCGATGCACGATTCCAGCATGGCGGCCATCCGTAACCTGAAAGCTTAGGCAGAGGAGGAAATACTGTGTCTGAGAAAGATCTGAAAAACCAGACGGAAGGCGCCGAACTGGAAGCGGAGGAAATCTCCGACGAGGATGCGTGTTCCGTCGAGGATATCGAAGAGTCTATCAAGGGGTTCCTGCTCGGGGATCTTACGCTGGCCCAGCTCGAAGGCCTTTCCGCGGAAGATCTCTACGGAATCGCGGATATGGGTTACGACCTTCTCGAAGAAGGCAAAGTGGATGAAGCCCGCAAGGTGTTCGAAGGGCTGAACGTCTACAACCCGTTCGATCCGTACTTCCACTCGGTTCTCGGCTCGATCTACCAGCGTCTCGGCGAAGCCGACATGGCGCTGCGTCATTACGAGTCGGCCGTGGAACTCTATCCGGAAGACGTCAACTCGTGGACGAACGCGGGCGAAATCATGCTCGAAAAGTCCGCAGAGATGATGCAGGAAGCGGAGACCCGCGGCGCCGCGGAAACTCTCTTCAAGGAAGCGATTCACTGCCTCGACCAGTCGATCAAGCTGGACCCGGAAGGCGAGAATCCTTCGTCGCTGCGCGCGCGCGCTCTCGTGGGCGTGATCGCCGGCACGATCGAAGCGAAGAAGAAAGCGTCGTAGACGGTTCCTTCGCGACGGTTCTCATGTGAGCCGAAGAGGCGGTCCATCACGGGCCGCCTCTTTTTTTGTGCCCCCGTCCCTCTCCTAGTATAATGAACGAAAGTCATCCTATCCCCTCTCCGCACTTTCTGGAGACACGCCGTGAGAGTTCTCTTTCTGCTCAATTCGCTGAACGTCGGCGGATACGAACAGCTGATGCTGGACGTGTTCCGCCATTTGAGGCGCCAGGGGCACGAGATCACGACGGTATGCCTCAAGAAGAAGGGAAACCTGGCGGGCGAATTCGAACAGAGCGACATCCCCGTGCTTTCCGACTTCGTTCGCAATCGATTCGACATGCTGGCGCCTCTTCGGGTGCGCGACGCTCTCAAGGGCAGGGAGTTCGACCTCATCTTTCTCGAGATGGGGCGGAATGCGCTGCTTGCCGGTGAGTTCATCGCCTCCGCGCTCGGTGACCCCGTGCGCGTTTCGTCGATTCACGGCACAGGCGTTCCCGAGCAGGGCAGTCTCTTTCGCAAGGGGCAGAAGGCGCTTCTGAACCGCCTGGGCGGCATCGTTTCGTGCGCGCATACGCAGTCGCGATACCTGATCGCCGACGAAGGGATCGATCCGTCGCTGCTGAAGGTCATCGTGAACGGCGTCGACCACACGCGCTTCGCGCCGGACGACAAGGGGCCCGGTCCGCTCGGCGCCGAGGCACGCAAGAGCATCGCCACCGTCGCGTCGCTCACGCCCGAAAAGGGACATCTCGCGTTCGTCGAGGCGGCCGCGATCGCGCTGAAGACGGTACCCGACGCGCGCTTCTATATCATCGGCGGCGGCCCCGAGCAGGAGCGAATCGAGAACGAGATCCGTTCGCGCAATCTGCAGGAGAGCGTCATCATGCTCGGCATCCGGCGCGACCTCCCGGCGCTGCTGCCCCACTTCCGCGCGGTGGCGCTCGCGTCGATCCCGTTTCGCGAAACGCTGCCGATCTCGACGATGGAAGCGATGTCGTGCGGCACGCCGACGATCAATACGAACGTGGGGAGCGTGCCCGATCTCGTCGAGCACGGTGTTACGGGGCTGCTCGTGCCGCCCGGTGATCTCGGCGCGCTCGGCGCCGCGTTCACGGAACTGCTGGTCGACGAGCAGAAGGCGGAAGCCATGGGGCGCGCGGCCCGGAAGCGGGTCGAAGAGCACTTCACGATGGTGCGCGCGCTGCAGGAGTACGAGGAGTATTTCTTCGAAATGGTGAGCCGCGGGCGCGGAAGGACGCGCGGCTCTCTCTCGAGCGGAACATGAGATTCGTCCTCTGATGCAGCCGGCGTTCCTACTCTCAATGGCGCTCGTCGCTCTCGCGATGGTCCTCTCGTTCGCGCCGCTCGATTCGCTCTGGTCTCTTTCGAACGGCGCCGATCTTCCCTTACTCATGAAGCTCGTCTGGATCGTGTGCGGGCTCGCGATCGTACCGTGGTCGTACTGGATGGAGCGCAGCTATGCGCGCGCGAGAAGGCGCGCGATGACCGTGCCGGACGGCCCCACGTTCGTCACGCTGCTTCTGCTGGCGGCAGCCGTACTTTTTACGGTGTTCCGGTCGGTCAATCACTATCTCGGTGACGGCTGGCTGCTGCTCGGCTTCGTGCTCGAAGACTGGGCTCCGCTCGAACGGCGGCCCGGCTGGGGCACGATCATGTTCCATCGTGTGATCGCGGATCTGCTCGCGAGGGCCGGGATCACGAAGCCGGACCTCCCCGCTTTCCAGTTCGTCTCGTCGGTGGCCGGGCTGGTCTACGTGCTGGGCGCCCATCGGTTCGCTTCGTTCGTCGCGACCCTGCGCGGCGGCGCGACGGCGCGGGCGACATACTGGATCGCGTTTCTGTTGATCGCGGGCGCGGGATCCATGCAGCTCTATTACGGGTATGTCGAGAATTACTCGCTCACGAACCTCTTCATCCTGCTTTTTCTCGTCGAGGGCGTGCGCTCGATTCACGGGGCGGGCGACCTCCGCATCGCGCTGCTCTGTCTCGTGCTCGCCGGCGCGTTGCATCTGGGCGCGATCATCTTCTGGCCCGCCGTTCTGTATCTGCTGCTGCATCTGGCCGGCGAAAAGCGGTGGCTGAAACCGGCCATGATCGTTCTGCTGGGACTGCTCTTCGTCGTGTTTCCGACGATATCCGAGCTGCAGATCCACCGCATGTTCGTTTCGTGGACCAAAATCAGGTATCACGCGTTCGGATACCTGTGGCCGGGCCACGGAATCTTCGTCGGGAACCTGCTGCTCCTCGTGCTTCCCGCGGCCGTTTGCTTTCTCCTGTTCGTTCGGCGAGGGCGGCCGTGCGATTCGAAGAACGAAGGCGCGTCGGCGTCACCGGAATCGGAGGCGGTGCGGCGGAGCGCCGACTTCTTCCTGTTCGCGAGCACGATGAGCGCTCTCGTATTTTCGTTTTCGATGCACCCCTATCTCGGCCCGCGCGACTGGGACCTCTTTTCCTTCTTCGCCGCGCCGATGTCCCTCTGGGCGGGGTATCGCGTGGCGTTTGCGCGACGCGACTTCGACGTGGCGCGTCCGCTCGCGGTCGCGGCCGCGGGCGTGTTTCTCTCCGTCGCGTGGATCGGCGGGAACGCCCGGGAAGAAACGGTACCCGGGCGCGTCCTGCGTCTTACGATCAACGACCCGAATCACTGGACGGATGTCAGGCGGCATCAGGGAATCGCGGTGGCGCAGGTTCTCTGGGAGAAGGGGCATCGCGCCGAAGCGACGAAGCTGTACGAAAGAGCGGCGATCTTCGACCCGTCGCGCTACCGGCCCCGCATGAATCTCGGCGTGATCTACTGGGGTGAGAACCGATATGAAGAGGCAAAGCCTCACCTCGAGGCCGCCGTTGCGCAGAACGACGCGCACGTACCCACCGTCTACTATCTCGGTTCGACTTACTTTCATCTCGAAGAGAGGGATCTCGGGGAGCGGCAGTTCCGGCGCGTTCTCGAACTCGATCCCGGCAACCCGTCCGCGGCGAGCTACCTCGGGCGGATCACGATGTGGCAGGGAAAATGGGAAGAGGCGAAGCGGTTGCTGCTGCTCGCCTTTGCGGCCACGCCGGATGACGCGAATCTGAACGTTTGGCTCGCGCAGACGCACGCGTCGCTCGGCGAAACGAATGCCGCGATCGCGGCCCTCGAACGTGCGGTTGCGCTCGACTCTTCGCTGACGCGGGCTCGCCAGGAACTCGAGCGCCTCCGGGATCTGCGGGAAGGCGAACGGAAGTAGAAGAAGGATGCCGCTCCGCTTTTACCGCTCGTCGGGATCCGCGAGCACACGGTCCGAATCGTTCGTCGCGAGCAGGTAAACGAGTCCCGCCACTCCCGCGCCGAAGATCCAGTTGAACGGTTTCTGATACCAGCGCTTTCCACCGGATGCCTGAGCGACCACCGGCGCCGTTTCGACCGGCGCGGCCACGACGGGTGCGGCCACCACGGGCGCGGCCACGACAGGCGCTGCCACCACGGGCGCTGCTTCGGCGGGCGCCGACGGCATCTCCGTCGCGACATCCGTTTTCGGCGAAGCCTCCGCCGGCTGTGCGGCCGGAGTCGTCGCAGCCTGCTTTTCCGCCGGCGCGGGCGCCGTCTGCTCGGGCGCGGGCGCCGTCTGCTCGGGCG